>JAUWBX010000031.1 GCA_030609625.1 Phycisphaerae bacterium | reverse complement strand
GTATAAATTTACCATACCGATGGTCATCGACGGTATGGACGGCAAGGTCAATAGCGATTACAAAGCCGCTCCTGTTCGAATCACCGTTACCGATATTGACGGCAAGGTCGCCTTTTACGCCGGCCGGGGGCCATTTGATTTCAAACTTCCCCCGGTGGAAAGAGTCCTGAAGAAGCTTATCGCTAACGCCGGGCGCATGCCGCCGCCACCGGTACCACAATGGAGCCAGCCGGTCAACGGCCTGCGCTGCGGGCTCAGCTTTGACCCGGAAAAGCTGACCATCGGTGAAGAAGTTACCGCCCAGTTGAAATTTGAAAACACCACCGACGAACCCATTGACTTTTATTACCAATCCACCGATGCCATCAAACGCTTTGTCATCAATAATGACCGTGGACAAGCTTTGAAGATAGTCCCGATTTTTATCGGGACTCGCGCAGCCGGTCGGTTTCGTATGCGTGGACGGCGCAGTCCCGATAAAATCGGGATTCAAACAATCGCACCCGGAGAGACTTTCGAGACTAAAATAGAAGGTAAAATCGTTGTCCAAAGGACACCTTACGGTGCTGCTTCCGATGCTACTCTGCGAAGTAGCGCTTCGCTACGAAGCACGAGCCAGGAGTCATCTATTGCCGGCCAGTTCCACGCCGTGTACAACCTCGAAGTGGATGAGAATGCGTTAGCTCAAATCGAACCGGCTCTGCCGAAAGGCATCCCTCTCGGGACCACGCAACCGGTTTGGACCGGAAAGCTCAGTTCCGGCACATGTACCCTTAATGTAACCTTGCCCCAACAAGACGGCTGTATAGATTGTCACAGCAACTCAGATTATCACCACGCAAAGTTGCAAGAATGCGCAGACTGCCATGTAGGAGAAATGGGCAACGCCAACTTCGGCGTTAAGGACGAATCGTGTGCCCAATGCCATCCTCGGGATGGTGTGTATGGCCGCAGACAAATCCTTGGGTCGGGTGGAGAATTCGATAGGGCTTCCAGGCACATTTCAGGCACGATAGAGGACAAAGACTGCCTGTTATGCCATGACAATAGCAAACATGGCAACGGTGTCGTAAGTCTGCTCGACCCGGATTCCGGCGGAACCAGGGCGTGGACAGGCACACGCACGGCGTTTTGTCTGACCTGCCATGATGGTGAACCGCCTGCTAACATATCTTTCCCAGCTAAATCTGCCGGGTCCGGCTACGATAAATCGAAGTTCCAAGGTTCAGCTCACGCACTGGGTGAACAAGGTTGCAGCCGTTGCCATAACCCCCATGGCTCATCCTACCCATCGCTATTAAAGGATATGCATAGTCGTTAACAAGGACAATTGGAACGAAGGTGACGAAGATTGCACCTCCTGCTGGATACGTCACAATGAAAATGCAGTTATCGTACAGCTTTTGCAAATAAGCCTTACTTTTGAGTGTTCGCACTTATTTTCGCATCGAGTTCAATCAGAGCAAAACCTTCTGCACGGACAATATGTTGCGGATTTGTTAGAATCAGCCAGGGAAGTGAACGGATGCCCCAGGCGAACTTGGTTTTTTCTACATCGCCCTGAACCATTCCGATCGGGAAGGGAATATTATAATTTTTCACCCATTCGTCGAGTTTGTTTCCATCAATCTTCGATGCTTGTACAGCGACAACGGTTACGCCTTTTTGCTTGAGCTGCTGAGCTTGTTTGGCAAGCTCTTTTATACAATTCCGTGACGGCCGCTGCTGCATATTCCAGAAGCAGACAAGTATCATCTTATCATTGGCATCGGCTGACGATAGGTCAATTTTCAAGTCTTCTATTTCGGGCAATGGCTTACCAACTAACGATATGTAAGATCGATAAAACTTAATTTGTCCCAGGATAATCTTTATGTTCTGTTCAAAGCTTTCGGTCTTGACGGAACCGGACCCTCCGGGGCTACTGTCAAAGTTTGCCTGAAGCCGGAGTGGTCCTTTGCAAACTCTTTTAATTGAAAACCGGCCATTGTTGTCGGTTGCAGTGCTCCTTGAAGGCTGACCCTTGACGGGGTGCAAAAAGACCGGCACTCTTACGGCAGGTTTACCCTCGGCGTCAAGCACCACACCCGAAATCGACTGGTCTGCCGGTTGAAGCACAAGTGTCTTCATTTCCACAGGCGTCCCAGGCTTGCCTGTGATAGAAATTCGTTCGAACTGTTTTGCACCATATCCTGATGAATTCACTGAAATCCGATAGGCAAATCCCGTCTGCTCGGGAGGAACAGCCTTAATTTCATACCGCCCCTGCGCGTCCGCAACCACCTCTGGTCCTAACTGTGAGAAAGTACCTCCCGTGTCGATCCATAGTGATACCCTGGCAGCGGGAATTGCCTTACCCAACGTATCGGTCAGTTTCCCCACGCAGACCAAAGTCGGCCGAACCACAGATGTCATTTTCCTGGAGGCATCCAGATCGCGATCAAACAAGATATCTACCCGTGCGGTTTGACCTTTGGTCACAACGACCTGCTCGTTCACCCTGGACGGAGAATACCCATCGCACCGGGCACTGAAGTTACATTCTCCATGCGGCGCGTCAATGCGCAAGGTGCCGTCGGAGCCGGTCATTGACCACCTGTAAAAACCGAATTTGTCATCCTTTGTGGTTTGCCAGAAGTGTACGGCAACGTAGCAGATCGGTTCTTGGGTCGTCGCCTCGCGTGCGATGATTTCGATTAACCCACCTTTATCGAGTGCCACAGTTATCTCTTTAACTTCCTGGTCAGCTTGCACATCAAACTTGACCCTTTTGTCCACTAATTCTGTTGTTTGGGGGGCAGACAAATTTATATAGTGTTTACCAGGGGGGACTCCTTCAAAATTGAATTGTCCGTTCTGTCCTGAAATAGTCTGGTTAGGGCGATATGGATTTTTATGCTCTTTAATATTATCCGGTTTGATGAGCACGTGTGCATCTGCAACAGGACTGCCGCTTTCTGTGTCAATGACCCGTCCTCGGATTGCTACCTCTTGCGGCAGAACCAGCCGAATATCAGTCCGGCCCGCCTCAAATCCGCACGAGCTTGTCCAGTGGGTTGTATATTCGTAAACAGACCCTTTGCCTGGAGCTTCCACCCAAAAATCTGTACTTACGTCAGCAGCAAAATTATGGAAGCTAAAATTCCCTTTGGCATCAGTTTGAGTGGTAAACCACTGTTCCGGAGCAAGAACAGGTCTTTGCTCAAGCCGGCGCAAATAGCTTGTTTTAGGGACAGCTTGGACTTTGGCCCCGGCTACAGGATTACCGGCTTCGTCCACAACAACCCCTGCCAAAACACAAGGCGACTCCAGGATGATGTTGAAATTGCCCTGGGATTCGTCGCTCCTGCTATAGTTCAAGACGTCCCAGCCAACAGCCAGTTTTTTTTTCCGTGCGACTATAAACACATTGCGTTGGGAGCTAATATCGGCATTTAGAACAAAGTAACCGTTCGCATCGGTTTTTTTAATTTGGCCCAGTACCTTTGTGTACTCCTGTCCGTTGGAATAGTTATAGAATTTTTCATAGGCTGCAACTTCGGCACCGGCAAGGGGCCGGGCGTTGGAATCAATGACCCTGCCTGTTAAGGTTATTTTCTTAACCTCCTGGGCGGTTGAAAGATTTACAAAACTGACCAGAAGCACCACAGACAAAATTGCCAACCGATTTTTGCGCATAATAGTTCCCCTTCGCGGCTGCTACCGCTTATCAATTTTTATTCCTTCAATTAAGTTAGTGAGTTACTGTGTTCGCTTTGTACGGAACACTTGAATAGTCACATAGGCTACTACAATGGCCAGGATAACAACCGTCAGCCAAACATTTCGCTTCTGGATAATTTCGGGTCCAATTGCTGGGGCTGCTATGATGTAAGGTTCACTTTGTACTTTGAAGGGAGTCCCGAGGTCAACGGTTGCGGTCAATGGGCCTTTTACATTTTTGGGTACTCGCCACGAGTACGAACAGGTGCCGCCTCAGCCATACTCGAAACTGAAAAGCCGGTCATACGTGCCGTCTTTGCTTTTGATGTGCAGTTTCGGGGCTGGTGGCCGGGCACCGTTGCTGGTCAGTGCGATACGCTCGCCGAGCTGCCCCTGTAGATTTTGGCTGAAAGAACATCCTGAACTACTTTTTCTTGCCTGCAGTGTGGAAATAATCGGTTCACCAATCGAAAGCTCGGTTTCTTTGTCCCCGACAATTTCGAAATCACTCTTTTGAGAGAACATACTGCCTCGCATTTTCCATTTTTTGCCCCTTTCGTCTTCGCGCTCAATGGCCCAGTAATTGACGCGATATCTCCCCACCGGCATTGAGCCGGTGCCCTTTTCCGGTTTGAGTGTAAATAGTCCGTTTTCACCGCCTGCGGAAAACTCGGTAATCGTCTCAGGCAGCCGAAGATTTCCAAATTTCACATCTTCGGCTTTGGTAAGCTTTATGTACGCACCGTCGCGGGCAATCTCCGGCTGATACAGCACACCATCAACCTCGATAAAATTGCCAACATAACGGGTGTCCCGGTCACCTTTTTTGCCGATTCGAATACGGTCGCACTTGTGAGCTTCAAGCGATTTATCATCAAACGTGCCGTTTGCATTCTGGTCGATAAGTACGCAGTGCTTTTTCGCTCCTGCTATAGTGATGGTGCCCTCGTACCAGCCGCCCGAATATACATATAAACGTCTATTTTGCTCATTATAGTTGTAAAATCTGAAGTTCAGATGATAAGTCAGGGGCCCGTCTTCACCTTCAAACACCACCTTTACAGGGCCAAAATACGCACTGTATCGGTCCGTGCGGTACGCCGTGATAGCGGTCTCGTCGTTGAGATGGCCGTTTCCGTTCGAGTCGATAAACAACCGGTCCCACTGCCCCTGTTTTTGTGTGCGGTCAAGCGATATCCACAGGTAGCCGCTTTCGACCATAAGAGTTGACCACTTGGCGAAAAACTGTTGTTGAGACTTGAACTGCGGTAGTTCAACGCCCTGCGGCTTCTCAGACGTTAATGTTGGATTCGACGTCCCCATATCGCCGACTATCCGCTGTGCCTCACGCTCTGAGTGATACTGCAGCCACTGTTCCTCTTGTGCCACAGCCGTTGATGTAAAGATAAGCAGGCTAATTCCCACGGTGAGCCACATATAGGTTTTATTTCGCATTTTGCGGAACCTCCAAATACGGTTAATTATTTGGTCGGACCAAGAACTCGTTATGTATTCACTATGTAAGTTTAGACGTTTTCTACAGTAAAATGTTACAGTTTTTTTATATTTTTGTTAATATTTTTTTGTCGTAAACCCTTGCCGTTTCAGTATTTCTTAGACAAAACCACCGTTTTCGGATGTCCCCGGGTCTGGGTTTTGCTCGCCGGGCTGATCGACTTGCTCCTGTCTGGGCCGGTATATTTTTCGCCGCCCACACCGAGCAGTTCATAATTCAGTACCAAAATCCCACCCCGAGCGAGAAACGGCTATTTCCGCTGGGAATGATAATTCATCAAATCACAAGTGACAGAATACTGCTGTCTTCAAAACTTGGGCGAAATCATCCTTTTTGGTGTTCGGGGATTGGCAGGCCGAGTTCGGTGATGACCTTTTTCATATCCTCCCAGACCCTTCTTCGGTTCTCCGGCGAGTAATTTCTCAGCAGGTATGCAGTGTGGTATGTGGGCATAAGCTTTATAGGCGGTCTGCCGATGCCGGAATAGTATTCGTGGAATTGGCCGCGCAGTTCGCCTATCGGTTTTGTGGTGTTCAACAGCGTTTTAGCTGCGTGGGCACCCAGAGCTACGATGATTTCAGGTTCTATTATCTCAATCTGTCTTTGAAGATAGGGCAGGCAGTTTATTATCTCATCGGCACGAGGGTCGCGGTTCCCCGGCGGACGACACTTCAGGATGTTGCCAATAAAGACCTCGCTCCGCTTTAGACCCATTGCCGAGATTACCTTATCCAATAGTTGTCCAGCTCTTCCGACAAAGGGTCGGCCCTGCGCATCTTCGTCAGCTCCGGGTCCTTCGCCAACGAACATTACGCGGGCGTTCGGATTGCCCTCGCCGGGTACTGCGTTTGTCCGCAGCGACCCCAGAGGGCATTTGCGGCATTGGTGAACTTCCTCAGCGATTTTTTCAAGCTCGGCAACTTTCTCGGCGTTAGCCATATTGTTCTCCTGCTGTTGTGGTTCAGGTGTCCCGGCTTTACCCTTGAGAGAAAAGCCGGAGAAAAACTGCTCCATCTCAAGGTGCTGGCGAACAACTTTATCAATGTCCACGTCTTTTTCCATCGGAAGCGAATTGTAACGGCGTTTTGAGAATTATGCAATAAAAAAGGACACTTGCGTTAGCAAGCGTCCTTTCAGCGTCTATGGTCCGGCCTTTTTATACAAGGCCCTGGTCGAGCATGGCATCAGCGACTTTGATAAAGCCTGCGATGTTGGCACCCATTACCAGGTTACCCGGCTGACCATATTCTTGGGCGGCCTCGAAGCACTGCTTGTGGATGGCAATCATAATGTTGTGGAGCCGCTCGTCAATCTCTTCACGTGCCCAGGAAAGCCGTAGTGAGTTTTGTGACATTTCCAAACCAGATGTAGCAACGCCACCGGCGTTTGCCGCCTTAGCGGGGCCATAGAGTATCTTTTTGGCGAGAAATTGCTCAATAGCCTCTGGCGTACTTGGCATATTGGCTCCCTCTGCGACAAGGGTGCAGCCGTTCTCGAGCAGTGTTTTCGCATCCTCACCGTCAATCTCATTCTGTGTTGCGCTCGGGAAGGCGCAGTCGCATTTAATACTCCAGGGCCCTTTACCCTCAAGATATTCGACACCAAATTTCTCGGCGTATTCCTTGATACGCCCGCGTCGTACGTTCTTCAGGTCCAGTACAAAGGCGAGCTTCTCATCGTTAATCCCGTCAGGGTCGTGTATTGTACCATTTGAGTCGGAGAGACTGACAGCCTTTGCACCAAGCAGGTTGAGTTTTTCTATGGTGTACTGGGCTACGTTTCCGGAACCGGAGATGGTACAGACCTTACCTTCGAAGTTGTCGCCGCGGGTCTTTAACATTTCCTCGGCAAAGTACACACAGCCATATCCGGTAGCTTCCGAACGAATAAATGAACCGCCCCAGTTCAGTGCTTTACCGGTAAAAACGCCGGTAAATTCGTTGCGAAGACGTTTGTACTGGCCGAACATAAAACCGATTTCACGTCCTCCGACACCGATATCCCCTGCGGGCACGTCGGTGTCAGGGCCGATATGGCGGAAAAGCTCGGTCATAAAACTCTGGCAGAACCGCATAACTTCGCTGTCGCTCTTGCCCTTGGGGTCAAAGTCTGACCCGCCCTTACCTCCACCCATTGCTAAAGTAGTGAGAGAGTTCTTGATGACCTGCTCGAATCCGAGGAATTTCAGGATACTCGCAGTAACAGTAGAATGGAATCTAAGGCCACCCTTGTATGGTCCGAGTGCGCTGTTGAATTCGAACCGAAATCCACGGTTGATATGAATGTTGCCTTTATCGTCCTGCCAGGGCACCCGGAACATAATCTGTCTTTCCGGTTCGACAATCCTCTCGAGGATTTTGGCCTCGACGTACTCAGGATGTTTTTCCAATACAGGTCCTAAAGAGTCGAGAACCTCCTTTACCGCCTGGTGGAATTCCACCTCGCCGGGATTACGTTTTAGAACCTGCTCGTAAACGCTCTGGGTAATAGTGTTTACTGCCATTTGACTAATCTCCACTAAGAATCAAAAATTTTATTTTCTGCGACTACTACAATAAGTTAAACTAATAACAAAACCACATAATTTTATTGCCAACTGCAAGGGTGAATTATTATAATAGCATATTCGAAGATTGTAGCACAAGGCATTAATGATAATACAAGTTATCAGGATAGCTTATAATGCACATAGAGATGCTAAAGGTATTCTGCGATTTGGCAGATTTACGAAGCTTCTCAAGAACCGCTGAAAAACATCTTCTAAGTCAATCTGCGGTCTCACAGCAGCTTGCACAGCTTGAGCTTGCCCACAAGTGCCAGTTGATAGACCGTAAGAAAAGACCTATTGAACTTACTAAGGCAGGGCAGTTACTTTACCAGGCCTTCAAAGATATGCTTGAAAGATATGAACAACTAAAGAATGAACTAAGCACCTTGCAAAAATCCTCTGTTAGCAAAATAAACGTGGCTGCGATTTTCAGTATCGGGATGCATACGCTGCCTGACTACGTTAAGAAATTTATGGTCAGCTATCCGGACGTTAATGTCCATATTGAATACTTTAGTGCCGACAGGATTTATGAACTGGTTTTATCGGGCGATGTGGATATCGGTCTTGTAGCTGTTCCTAAAAGAGACAAAAGACTCGATGTGTATGACTTTGAGGATGAGCCGCTGGTTCTGGTCTGCAGCCCGAAACATCCATTATCATACGAGTCGCAGGTCGATATTCACAAACTGCAGTTTGAAAGATTCATCGCCTTTGAAAAAGGTGTTCCTACGCGGACGTGGATAGACAATATTTTAGAGCGTTATAATATTGTTGTCCGGCCGGTGATGGAATTCGATAACGTCGAAACCGTTAAACGGGCGGTGGAAATAAACTCGGGCGTAAGTATATTGCCCCAAACCGCAATTCTTCAGGAACTGAGCGGCGGAACAATAAAGGCGATTGCCTTTTCGAATGAAAAATTTGTCAGGCCAACCGGAATAATTCTTCGAAAGGGTAAAATTTTAGGCCAGGCTGGCCGATACTTTATTGAGTTACTACGGAAGAAACCGCAAAGTATGAAAAGTGACTAAAGTGTAAAGTGACTAAAGTGCCTAAAGTTTGAAGTGAGCTAAAGTGCCTAAAGTTTGGAACTCACTTTAGCTCACTTTAGCTCACTTTTAAGTACTGTAATATTATGCCGATTAAAGCTGTGATATTTGATTTGGATGGCACAATAACCCAGCCTTACTTTGATTTTGATGTCATTCGCGAAGAAATAGGGTTAGCTAAGGATTCCGGACCTGTCCTGGAGTCGATGGAAAAGATGACCGCCCAACAACGTCAGGATGCGGAGAAAATACTATACTATCACGAGCAAAAAGCGGTAACAGAATCCAAACTCAACGCCAATGCGAAGCAGACACTTTCGGCACTTCGTACAGCGGGGATTCATATCGGGGTATTGACGCGTAACAGACGAAGCAATGCCCTTGCTATCGCCCGCAAGCACAAGCTGAAATTCGATACTGTTATTGGCCGAGAAGATGGCCCGGTCAAGCCCGATGCTTTCGGGGTGCTGCGAATATGCGAGCAATTCGGCGTGGAGCCGGAGGAAACTATGCTGGTGGGCGATTACCTCTTTGATTTACTCTGCGCAAAGGCGGCGGGTGCTGTTGCAGTGCTTCTGGCCAATCACAACAGGGCTGACGAATTCGCCGAGCACGCGGATTTTTGTATTGATGATATCAGCCGGATCCTTGAAATTATTGATGGTAAAAAATAGCTCATAAAAGGGAAAGGAAATCGAAATAATGAATAAAAAGATAATTAGCAAGGCAGTCATTGTGTTCTTATGGACGGTGAGCATCTGTTGGGTTTCCGGGGGCACAAAAGCTTGTGAGTGCCCGAAAAGTTCAGATACAAAGCAGCCGGTAGAGGAAAAGACTAATGCAGTCGATACGGTCTTAAAACAGTTGAATAAGAAAACCTCAGAGCTTATGTCCTACCAGGCACAGATTGAATATAATTTTATTCAGCCGTTGCTCGAATCAGAAAAGCTGCAGAAAGGTGTTTTTTATTATGCTAAGCTCGGCAAAGAATCAAAGCTGAGACTAAATTTTCGAACGCGTAAAATAGAAGATGAGGAAGAAGAAAAATACGCCGAGCAATATATTGTGCTCGACGGCGTCTATCTTAGTCATCCCGATTACCAATTCGAAGGCACGTGGCTTGTGCATATTGACTACGAAATCGAGGCAGTTAAGTATTATCAATTAGCCGAGGCGAAGGAACCGAATAAGCCGGTGGATGCCTTTGATTTAGCCAGCAGGAATTTTCCGATACTCGGCTTTACGAAGATAGAAGATTTGAAAAAACAGTTTGAGGTAACGTTG
>JAUWBX010000037.1 GCA_030609625.1 Phycisphaerae bacterium | reverse complement strand
AGAGACGCTATTCGCAAAACACAATCGCATCGACCTTATGAGACTGTCGCATTTTGTCTTTTGCCGGATCATTTGCATTGTGTGTGGAAACTTCCGGAAGATGATTTGGATTTTTCGAAAAGATGGTCATCAATAAAAGGTATGTTTAGTAAAGAATATTTGAAATTGGTTGGTCGGAAAAAACAGGTTACAGAATCTCGAATACGCAAAGGAGAGGTTTGTATATGGCAGCGGAGGTTTTGGGAACATCAGATCCGAGATGAGAATGACTTTCAGCGCCACGTCGATTATATTCATTATAATCCGGTCAAACATGGATTGGTTCATCGGGTTGAAGATTGGCCGTGGTCAACATATCAACGATATGTCAGAGAAGGATTTTACGGCAGAAGTAATGATTTTGAGGAAGTTATTAAAATTAACATTGAGGCTTTTGGAGAATAACAAAATGGTGGGGCAAGCCCCACCCTACAAACTTTTAAGATGAGGTATAGCTCCTCATCCCGATATGTTTTTATTCTCAACATAGCCAATTGTAGGGTGGGGCTTGCCCCACCATATTAAGTTCTTTATTTTTGCCTTTTGATTTTTCACAACTTTTTTTGCCCCCTGCCGGGTTCAAATATCTTAAAAATGTAAATCCCGCAGTCAACGTAATTTAGTGCATAAGGCACAAGTGCACAAGTGAAAAAACTGCAATTTCGACAAACCGCCATCACTAAAACCGATTACGGTATGCCTGGCAAACACTATATTGATTCGTATCTTATAAAGCACGTAGTCCTTTTGACTAATCAAAAGGACTATGTACATTATCCCGCTCGCGCAACAGGTCACCACATTTTTGAATTTCTTTTGCGATATGCTAAACGCTCAACGCTGTACGCTGTTCTCTATACGCAATACGAGATACTCTTCACTCTTCACGCTTCACAGTTTACCTTGAGTTGAGTCAAAGGAGTCTGTCCTGAGCGCAGCCGAAGGGCTTCACGATATATTAGCGTCCCCGCTCAGCTTTTTTGTTTGACATTGTCCCTAAGTGCCTGTAGAATTTTCTCTCTAAAAATCAACGTTTATACGGTGAGGCATAGCATGCAGCTAAAGGTAAAGTTTCTCGGTGCAGCTCAGAACGTTACTGGTTCGCGACATTTGTTACAGGCCAACGGCACCAGGCTTCTTGTGGATTGCGGACTATATCAGGAACGGCAGTTCAAGGCAAGAAACTGGGAGCCTTTTGAAGTGCCCCCTGATAGTATTGATGCCGTTCTTTTAACTCACGCACATCTGGACCATTGCGGCTTATTGCCCAAGCTGGTTCGAGAGGGATTCAAAGGTAAGATATACTGTACCGCTGCCACTGCGGAGATTGTACAGATAATATTATTAGATTCGGCCAAGATACAGGAAGAGGACGCCGAGTATAAGCGCAAAAGACATAAGCGGGAAGGTCGAAAAGGCCCGTATCCGGTGGTCCCGCTCTATACTACCGAAGACGCGGAGGCCTGCTTACCACTTTTTTCGCAGGTTGAATACAGCAAGTCCATCGATATTGGCGGTGGAGTGGAAGCGACTTTCTATGACGCCGGTCACGTCCTCGGCTCTTCCATCATAAGGGTAAAGGTACGACAGGAGGGTGAAGAAAGGATTATTTTGTTCTCTGGTGACATCGGCCGGCCTGACAGACCCATCGTATGCGACCCAACTGTTTTTGACAAGGCTGACTACGTTCTCATTGAGTCCACTTACGGCGATAGAGTACATGAGGATACTGGAGATATAAAGAAGCTGATTGGTGAGGTGATAAACTCAACGAGAAAAGCCGGTGGTAATATTATCATCCCAAGCTTCGCTCTCGAACGTTCGCAGGAGGTTCTATATTACATAAACGAATTACTCCTTGAAGGAACGATACCACAATTGAAAATTTTCTTAGACAGTCCGATGGCCACGAGGGTTACTAAGGTTTTCAAACGTCACGTTGAGTTGTTCGATGAAGAAATGACCGAATTTGTCAAACGGCATAAATCTCCTTTTGACCTGCCGGGACTGGAGCTGGCAGGCAGGGCCGAGGAATCAAAGGCAATTAACCACATAAAAGGCACGGTTATTGTCATTGCAGGCTCCGGGATGTGCACAGGCGGCAGGGTAAAACACCACCTGGTCAACAACATCGCCAATCCACAGAACACAATAATGTTCGTAGGCTATCAGGCGTTCGGCACACTTGGCAGACGAATCGTTGACGGCGAAAAACAGGTTAGAATCCTCGGCCGGGAGTACCCGGTCAGGGCAAGAATTGTCCGGATAAATGGTTTTTCTGCCCATGCGGACAGGGACGAGCTATTCAAATGGTTGAGCACATTGGAAAAGCCGCCCAGAAAGTTGTTTGTCGTACACGGCGAGTCCGAAAGCGCAAACCGTTTCGGCGATTACGTCAGGCAGAAAACAGGCTGGCAAGTAGTTGTTCCGAGCTATAAAGATGAGATTGTACTCGATTAGTTAGTACCTGTTGCGGAAACAGTATTTGTCATTCCCGCGAAAGCGGGAATCCAGCTTTTTCGTTCTGGACCCCTGCTTCCGCAGGGGTGACATCGTCGGTTTTTGTTTTCCGCAACAGATATTAGTTAGCGCGAAGCTTGCGGAGAATATCCCAATATGCTCCCCGCTCACCTTTTTTGATTGCCTCTGCCAGTTCCATATTATCATTGTAATTATGGTCGGTGGCTTGCCCGCACTCAGTTGCTTCCGGGGCTGTTTGTTCTGTTGGCTCAAAGAATCTTTTATCACCGGCAATTAAATCCTTTATGAGCCTGGCCGGCTGCGGACCTAAAGCCTGCGATATATAGAAAGTTGGCCGGAAGAGATCGACTGGCCCGGAGTACCTTCGGTGGATATTAGGATTTGTCTCCGGCGGGCCTTCGATTGCCACCAGGTTGGCCATTTGTGTGCCAGGATAGACTCTTATGCCAAGTGCCGCACCTGCACAATCAGGGTCAATTTGTTTAATGAAATCGACTGTCTGCGAGATTGTTTCCGGCGTTTCGCCCGGCCCACCGAGCAGTAAGTCTATCATAACCTTTATGCCATTCTCACGGCACAAACGCACCGCCAAAGCAAGGTCGTCCTTTAGGTGAGGTTGGCCATAAGTCTTCAGCATCAAAGGACACGCAGAATCACCCGTGAAGTTAATACCTATACAGCCGGCTTTTCTCATAACCTTGGCAAGCTCAGCGTCGAAAGGAACTACCGCCATATATGTGTACCAGTTTAAGCTTTTTCCAATCGAGCGTCGCTCGAACTCTTCACAGACCGCGTATGCGTGCTTTCGAGGGATGTTGAATTCAGAGTCGCACAAGTGCAATACCTCTACTCCCTGGGCTATAAGCGATTGGGCCTCATCAGCGACTTCTGAAGGCTCTCGGAGTCTTATTGTTGGGCCTTTAGTTAAAGGGTCGGCACAATAAATGCATCCACGGTCGCAGCCGCGTTTCGTCTCAAGGCCGCACTGACCTCCTTTTTCGAAGTAAGTCAGATTATCGACTTGGTCGCGATTGGTCGGCAAAGAAAGTAACGCAGGCCAGGATGGCCGATTGCTGTAAATCTCTCCATTGCATCGCCAAATTAGTCCATCGACATGCTCAAAGCGTTTTGTTTGCTGTAATTCGTTGACAAGTGAAACTATTGCCTGCTCACCGTCACCACGAATTCCGAAGTCGGCGCCGGTATATTCGACAATACGCCGGGCAAAGATGGAAAAGCCGACCCCGCCGATTACGATTGGCGCATCGGTCATATTTCGTATTCCACGTATAGTCTCAGCAAAGTCAGGGACAAACCATTGAGCGCCCGGCCAAAAACAATCATCCGTATTGCGAAACGATATCCCCACCAACTGCGGGCTATGGGCGGCGAAATGCTCCTGGAGCATTTTCAATGGGTCATCAGTTAAGCATAAATCCACTATCTCTACATCAATCCCACCTTTTCTGGCGCTTGCTGCAATATAGTCCAGAGCAATTGGGCCTATCGGTGGGACCATTCTGTTTGTGTTAATCAGCGTTAACATACACCTGCAATAATATGTGCATTAAAGGATGTGGTCAGACTTAACCCTGGTCGCCTTTCGACCTTTTCCTGCGTTCTGAAAACCAGCTCAGCAGTATGCCCAATTCAAACAGCAAATACAACGGTATTCCGAGAGTTATTTGAGAGATTATGTCAGGTGGAGTGGCCATAGCAGCTACTACGAATATACCAAGCAGAACAAATTTTCTTGACTTGCACAACGTCTTGACTGAGACCAAACCTGTTTTGTTTAAGAAGAAAATAGCTATCGGGGTCTGAAAAGCAATGCCAAAAACCAGCATCAGCATTGTTACAAAAGATATGTAGTTCGCGAAAGTAAAATTGGAGCTGACGCCGAGGACTCTCTTGTTGAAATTCACAAGGAAACCGAGTGTGAGCGGCGCCACTACCATTATGAAGAACAAAGCCCCTGTCACAAATAGCGCCGCCGAAAAAGGTGCCGCCAGATGAACATAACGTTTTTCATTCGAATAAAGTCCGGCGGCGACAAACATCCATAACTGATAGAAGACCCACCATGATGATAGTATCAGGCCTGAGACTAAAGCAATTTTTATGTAGCTGATGATACCATCGGCAGGGGCAAGTGTTTGCAGGCGGGCACCTTCACCCATAACCCCGATATATGGTCCTTCGATAAAGGTTATTATTTTTGAACAGAAAACAAGGCAAATGACCGCACCAATCCCCAGCCCAATCAGTGCAAGAATCAAGCGCGAGCGCAATTCCTCAAGGTGGTCGCCCAGACTCATAGTGCTATCGAGGGGGTCTTGTTTCTTCTTCTTTTTGGTCTTGCCCATTTTAATCTGTAAGGCGAGTCTGAAGAAACTTTCAGCTCTGGCGTGTTAGCTCATGGTCTCGGATTTATCCAACCCGGCGGCATCCTTGACCTCTTCTACGACATCGTCCTTTATCTTCTTTACGTCACTAATCAAATCATCCTTGGTTTCTTCTACTTCACTAACTCCCTTCTTGAACTCGGTCAGACTCTTACCCAGACCGCGGGCAATCTCGGGCAGCCGTCTGCCGAATAGAAGCACCGCGATAATAAGAATAATGACAAGCTCAAACGGACCAGGCGTCCAAAACCCCAGATATTGCATATATTCAGTCATTTTATAGTCTCCTTATTCGTCTATCGCAGTATTATAACGCGACCTTGGTTTTTTGTCAATAATAACAATAACAATGCATTAAATTTAATTTACACGAGCACCAACACAAAGTATAATCCATCCTGGTTTTAGGGTCAAGTAAATTGTTTTTATTGGAGTTGGCCATGAGTTTGGTTCCCGGCCGAAATAAACGTCTCGAATCTGCCATAAGTGTCTTTCTATTAACGCTCCTTCTTCTTATCGGCATAGGGGTATTCATAAGGCAGTTCGATGTGGATATGGTTCGGTTTGGCATTGATACAACCACCGCAGGCCCATTATCGGAACAAATAGAACCAAACACGCAGGAACCGGCCTTAGACGCCCTGACGCCCGACGGATTCAAAGAATTTTCAGAAATTGAAACGTATGACGCTGGAAATCTTTACGAAAAGATTAACGGCAAAGCCCCTTCTTATACCGAATCCGGCTTTGTGAAATTATTTACCCGGCGATTTATCAGTAAAAATGACGAGTCTCTGTGGATGGAGCTTTTCGTTTTTGATATGGCTGCCATCAGAAATGCGTTTTCCATTTACAGTGTACAAAAAAGGGCCGATGCCCTGATGTTCGCTTTTGCCAGGCCCCAGCCCTGTTACAGGACCAGTAATGGATTGTATTTCGTGCACGGCAACTTTTATGTTGAGTTAATCGGCTCGACCGAATCTGTTGCTCTGGATAAAGCAATGGCGGAAATCGCCGTGAAATTCGCGAGCCAGAAAATTGTCGATGATGCGAAGATTACCGAGTTTGCTTTATTTCCAGAGGAAGATTTTATTCCGGGCAGTTTCAAATTATACCTGGCAAACGCCTTTGGATTTGACGGATTCACCGATATTTTTACTTGCCGGTACAAGCTCGGCGACCAGTCAATTACCACATTTCTTAGCAAGCGTCCTGACCCGCGGGATGCCCGGACTACTGCTGAAAGCTATTATAATTTCCTGATTGAAAACGACGCCGTAGATAAACCCACAGCCAACAAAACACTTAAAGACATTGGGGCCAAAGTTCTTGATTTCTACGACACCACTGAAATTATTTTTGCAATAGGGCCGTTTGTCGGTGGCATTCATGAAGCCGAAAATCAAAGGTTCGCAGAAGAATTAGCAGCCAGACTGTTTGACAAACTCAGAAAAGACGAACTGTCATTTTGAAGGGAGCGCAGATAACTTGTCGTTATGAACGGAGCGCAGGCAACTTGTCATTCTGAACGGAGCGCAGCGAAGTGAAGAATCTCTTACTTTCGTATCGCCGTCGGTGCTCTGTTGCTGGTGATTTGATTTGATGAGTCGTCATTCCGCACTTGATGCGGAATCCAGACCTCTCAGACTGGATTCCCGCTGGAGTTTATCCCGCACACGATGCGGGGCGGGAATGACGATAATTGCAGGTAGTAAAAGCAGAAAACAATGACTGAGCAAAATGTTCAAAATTTTGGGCGAAGGCAGTTTTTAACCCGTGCCGGAAAAGCTGGAGCTTCAATCGCCGCCGCCGGTCTAATTTCTTATCAACTCTATGATAGATATGGCCCCACAACCGGTATCGATGCCGAATCACTCGTTACTTTGCCGGACTTCCGGGTACCGGACAAACTCGGCCAGACTATCAGCATCATCGAAGGCTCCGACAGAAAAGCAGCCGTCAACAAGGCAATAGAATTACTCGGCGGTATAGAAAGATTCGTCAAGCAAGGCGAAATAGTTGCGATAAAGCCTAACGTTGCATTTGCTTCATCGCCGATGCTCGGAGCTACAGCACATCCTGAACTCGTGGCCGAAGTGGTGCGGCTGTGCTGCAAAGCAGGTGCAAAACAGGTCATCGTTACCGACAATCCAATCAATGACCCTGCAAGCTGTTTTACATTAAGCGGCATTGGCAAGGCCGCAAGCCAGGCTGGCGCCAAAGTCGTACTCCCAAAGGCCCATCTGTTTAGGCACACTACTCTCGAAGGTGGTAAGCTCATTAGAAATTGGCCCGTATTCTTTGGACCATTTGAAAAGGTCGATAAATTGATTGGCATCTCGCCGGTAAAGGACCACGCCAGGGCCGGAGCTTCGATGAGTATGAAGAACTGGTACGGCCTTCTGGGCGGCAGACGAAACATCTTTCATCAGGATATTAACACCATTATTGCCGAGTTGCCTATGATGGTAAAGCCAACGTTGGTGATACTGGACGGCACCGAAGTTATGATGACGAACGGCCCGACCGGAGGCTCCGTCTCAGATTTGAAACGTGCAAATACTTTGGTCGCAAGCTGCGATATGGTAGCGGCTGATTCCTACGGGTGTAGCCTGCTGAACCTAAAGGTCTCAGACTTGCCTTACCTTACAAAAGCCGAAAAAGCCGGCGCAGGAACAACCAATTATGAATCACTCAAGCCAATTCAAATAAAGTTTGAGGAAAAGTTATCATGAGTATTTCACGTTTAATCGCAGTCGTTTCAATTACAATCATATTAACCGCAGCCTCCTTTGTTCCGGCCTTTGCCCAGGAAACAGTTATCGTTCGGCCAAAGGAAATTGACGACATCCTGCTAAATCCCGGAGTCGGCTTTATGACATTTCAGAGATTCAACGGCGATGATTTAAATGTAGCTAAAGGTTGGACCGAGGGCAAGCCTATCGTTTATCAGGAATTTGATGGGAATTTGGAAAACAAAGACCATCCGATGACGACGATAGCGTATTTCCGAGTTTATTGGAAGTTCATCGAGCCGCAAATGCACAAATATCGATGGGACTTGATAGATAAAGCCCTAAAAACAGCCCGCCAGCGAGGCCAGACTCTGATGCTGCGCATAGCACCATACGGAACAGGGACTCAAAATGATGTCCCGGACTGGTATCGTGAAATGGTCGGCAAGAGGAAAGATTTGCCGGTGAAGAAGTGGCGGGTTGACCCTGAAGACCCACGGTACGTCAAGTATTTCACAAATATGATAAGAACTCTCGGCAAACGCTACGACGGACACCCGGACCTCGAAAGCGTGGACGCCGCGATTGTCGGGGCCTGGGGTGAAGGTGCAGGCTCCGCTCTATTGACGCACAAAACAAGGCAGGCACTGGTCGATGCCTATATCGACTCCTTTAAAAAAACACATCTTGTTATGCTCCTCACCGATGAGAAAACAAACAGCTACGCGCTTTCCAGGGCCGACGTTGGCTGGAGGGTCGATTGTCTCGGAGATATGGGAGGGTTCAGTCCCACCTGGTCGCACATGAACGATCGTTATCCGCAGGCAATCATCAACTTTGGTGTTTGGGAGGCCTGGAAAAAGGCCCCGGTAACGCTTGAGGTATGCTGGGTGATGCGGCACTGGAAAGATATGGGCTGGGACGTTGACCACATTATCGATGAGTCGCTCAAGTGGCACATTTCTTCTTTCAACGCTAAATCCTCGCCCGTGCCGAAGGAATGGTGGCCTTCGGTCAATAGGTGGCTCAGGAAAATGGGATACAGATTTGTGCTTCGCAAGTTTACGTACCCGGCGACCATAAATCCAAACAGTGAACTGTCTTTCACTTCATGGTGGGAAAACAAGGGTGTTGCACCGTGTTACAAAAAATTTCCTCTTGCTCTTCGTCTCAAAAACGATGAGAAAACTGAAATATTAGTTACCGATGCCGATATCAGAACTTGGCTGCCGGGCGACAATTTTTATGACGACACAGTTTTGGTTCCATCTAATATGTCTCCGGGAGAATACGACCTGCAAATCGGCATTCTCGACCCGCTGTCCAAAGAGCCTAAAGTTAAACTTGCAATATCCGGAAAACAGCCGGATGGCTGGTATTACCTTGGAAAAATAAAGATTCGAAACTAAGTGCTCAACTTTCACAGCTCTGAAAGCGTGATTATGAAAATTGTAACAGTTAGACGTATCAGCCAGGCCTTCTTTTTCTCGATGTTTGTCTGGTTCTGTGTAGTCAGCACCGTAGGCGACAAACTGTGGCAATTGCGAGGTTGGCCGGTCAATTGGTTTTTACAGCTCGACCCATTAGTAGCAATCGCCACAGTATTGACTACGCACACGCTCTACTGGCCGCTCTTGTGGGCACTGGCTGTGATTGTACTGACAATAGTATTCGGGCGGTTCTTTTGCGGCTGGGTTTGTCCTTTCGGCGCCCTGCACCAGTTCGTTGGCTACCTCGGCAACCGTAAAAAAACAACAGCACAAAAAATCCAGCTAAACAAGTACCGAAAGGCCCAGTGCATAAAATATTTCATCCTTATATTCTTCCTGTTTATGGCCGCTTTCCCATCACTCGCCGCCACTTTGCAAACTGGTTTGCTCGACCCCATACCGCTGGTAACTCGTTCTTTTAACCTGCTATTGCTGCCCATTATTGATAGAGCCGCCAACGTTGTTTCGGTATCAGCCCGCTTTTACGAAGGGGCCTGGCTGATACT
>JAUWBX010000028.1 GCA_030609625.1 Phycisphaerae bacterium | reverse complement strand
AGAGACGTGAGCATACAATAATCGACTACGAACTGGCTGGTACCTTCCATCTTCTCAAGAATCTGACGAGCGGGACGTTTGCCTATTTTTTTCAACGCCTCTAAGCTCACTTTATGATATTCGTTGAATACAGCCCTCAAGACCATAGTGATTGTCGAGGCTATAGTCCTTGTAACGGGTGTATCCCCGCCCAACATTTCAACAATTTCTTCCGTTTGCGAAACGCGCAAATCATTCAGGTCAACGAAATAATCAGCGAATCTCCTAATCGCGGATTCTGTTGCCTTTTTGCTCAGCTCGGCACTGATGATAGCATAGACAATTGCGTCCGCCGGTTCATCGTGGACAACTTTTTTAACTTTCGGATATTTCCGGCTCAATGAGCGGTACAACCTTTGTATTTTTTTAGAATACTCTTTACTGTTTTTCATATCAGCCTCTTGCCGATAGCGTACAAGTCCTATTTCGTATTTCGATTCACACTTCTTCGTTCAAATCTTCTTCGGGGTCCCCTTTTTCCAGTTCACTGGCTGCCTGGTCTATCAGTCTCATCGTCTCTAACGCCTTTTTGAATTTCTCATCCTTGTAAAAATGTAATACGGGGCAGAATTTGCTCTGCAATCTGCCGGCTACCAGAGATTGTATTCGGTTTTTTGCATGTGTTATTGCCGCAAAAGTCTTGTTCTGGGCCGCCTCGTCCCCACCAAAAATACTGACATATACATCGGCGTTGCGCAAATCAGCCGCCATATCCACTCTCGTAACGCTCACGAACCCCTCAATGCGGGGGTCGCTAAGGTGATGAGCAATAGCGTCACTGACGCCTTCTTTCACCAAACGGGCTACTTTCTCCTGCCTTCGAGTCGCCATTTGACAATTTACTATTTATTATTGACTATATGACTATTGTTTTGGAGTTCAAACTCCTGACTTTTTTTTCAATAGTCAATCGTCAATATTCAATTTTCAATTTAAAGGGTTCTGGCTACTTTCTCAATTTCATATAACTCAAGAACGTCATCGACTTTAACATCGTCGAATCCTGCTATCTTAATACCACACTCCAGGCCCGCCTTGACATCACGAACATCGTCCTTGAAATGCTTTAGCGATTCTACACTGAGGTTGTCTTTGAGCACGATGTTGTCGCGTATCAGCCGCATCTTTGCATTCTTGCTCACGTGCCCGCTGCTGACATAGCAGCCGGCCACCGTACCAATTCGGGAAACCTTAAACGTATTTCTTACCGCAACTCTGCCCAGCGCCTTCTCTATTTCTTCCGGCTCAAGCAAACCGACCATTGATTTTTCTAAATCTTCGGTTATACGGTAGATAACGTTGTAGAGTCTTATCTCAACACCTTTGGCTTCTGCAGTCTTGGATGCGTGTTCTTCGGGGACGACGTTAAAGCCAATAATAATGGCGTTCGACGCCTCGGCAAGCACAACATCACCTTCTGTAATTCCACCCGGTGCGGCGTGCAGAATATTAATCTTTACTTCCTCGACGCTCAGGTCGGACAAATATTTTTTCAGGACATCCACCGAGCCTTGAACATCGGCCCGGACGATAAGATTTAATGATTCTGTCTTGCCGGCATCTATCTGGCTGAATAAATTGTCTAATGTTACCTGTGTCCGTTCCGCCAGAGAGTTTTCTCTTAAGCGTATTTGGCTTTCCTCGGCGGCAGCCTTGGCCTTGTTGATGTCATCCAGACAGCAAAATCTATCGCCGGCCTGGGGGACGTCGCTTAGGCCGGTTATCTCCACCGGCATAGAGCTTGTACCGGTCCTTATGTTTTTGCCGTAGCTGTTTTTCAACATTTTTACTCTGCCGTAGGCGCCGCCGGCCAGGACCGCATCACCCTTTTTTAGTCGGCCTTCCTTGATTAACAGAGTCGCCACCGGCCCGCGCTTTGACGACATCCTGGCCTCGATGACCCATCCTGTCGCTGGAATTGTGGCATCGGCCTTAAGCTCAAGTAATTCGGCTACGTAATCGAGAGATTCAAGCAAGTCGTTTATACCCTCACCGGTAGTTGCGCTGGTTTTAACGACTTCCGTCTGGCCTCCCCATTCAGCCGGTGTCAGCTCATGCTCAGCTAACTGAGAGTAAATACGATTTATATCGCAGCCCGGCAAATCTATTTTGTTCAACGCCACAATAATCGGAACTTCCGCTGCCTTGCTGTGCGCTATCGCCTCAATCGTTTGGGGCATCACTCCATCATCAGAGGCAATCACCAGCACCACAACATCGGTCATATTAGCGCCTCTGGCACGCATTGCTGTAAAAGCCTCGTGACCCGGAGTATCGAGAAATGTTACTTTCTTATTGTCCCAGCTAACTTCAGACGCCCCGATATGCTGCGTAATGCCGCCTGCTTCGCTGGCTGCTATATGGGTTGACCGGATTTTATCCAGCAGGCTGGTTTTGCCGTGGTCAACATGCCCGAGCATCGCTGCAACCACAGCACGTTTCTGGAGATTTTTTCTCTGACGTTTTTCAAAATCGGTCCATATCTGTTCTTCCAGCGTGTTTTTGTGTTCCACCACCAGTTCAGTGCCTAAATCAATAGCAACCAGTTCTGCAATCTCGCTGCTTATCACTTGATTGGCTGTGGCCATTACTCCCTGTGGTATTAGTTTTTGGATGATATCCGTTGATTTAACCGCCAGGGCTGCTGATAGTTCTTTTACTGTAATTGGCTCGCTTATAACGACTTTTTTGGGCCTGAGAAGCGAAGTAAGTTTCTGCTTGGACCTGCTCGCGATTTTACGCGTTGGTCTTATTCGCAGGCCCTCACCGCCGGCTGCTTCAAGCCGGGCTTGTCTTTCTTCAATATCTCTTTGTCGCCATCGGCTGCTGGTCTTGGGCTTCTTTACCGTTTCCGTATCTCGCCCATCACGCCTTCGCCCATGTGTTCTTTCTTTTAGGTGTTTTGGGGTTTGTTTTTTGTCCCCGTCCAGAGCCAAAGTTGTTTTTTCCTGTTTCTGTTGACTGTACATCAACGGTTCAGTAACAGGTGCATCATATCGAACTCTCGGCTTAGGCTTTGGTCGTCGTCGTACCGGCTCCGGTGATTCGATTCGAACAACTTGCGGTCCGCTCAGTCGAGCCGGCTCAGGTTTTTCCAGCATCGGCCCGGCAGGTACTATCGGCTCCGGCTCTTGTTCCTTTGGCGGTGCTTCGGCTATCTGTTCTTCGGCCGGCGGGGGCTCTTCTATTGTAGTTGTCACAGTTCCTATAGTTACCGCAGCTTCCTGTTCGGTTTGTTCAACTTCTGTTTCTGTTGCAGTAGTTGTCTCGATTGCTGCCTTGGTTCGCTTGGCCGCCGGCTTTGCCAGCTTAGCTTTTTTAACTTCTGTTTCCTTTGCCGCCGGTTTTTCCTTCGTTTTCTTTTTCTTTCTGATTCGGACCTTTTTCAGGTCAACCTTCTCAGCCGTCTCAACGGTTGTGATATTTTCACCTTCGCTGAACCACTCCTGAATGGTCGCCGCCAGGCCGGCCGATAACACTGACATATGGTTCTTTATGTCCAGACCCTCACTCTGGCACTTCTTCACGATGGCAGTGCTTTTTATACCCAGCTCCTTGGCCAAAAGATAAACCCTTGTAGTGGCCAAAAATAAATCTCCAATTTCAACCGTGTTTGATACTTCATATCTCGTTCGAGATATGGCTATTGTTTGTTATCTGTTACTTTTGCCTCGTTATCTGCTACCTTTGTCTCGTTATCTGTTACCTTTGTCTCGCTATCTGTTACTTTTGTCTCGCCATCTGTTGCTTTTGTCTCGTTATCTGTTGCTTTTGTCTGTTGGGCTAATTGCTTTTCCGCCTCGTTTTGTTTCGATTCAGCCTCCAGACGTTTGATTTCTTTGACTGCCGTTGTAACTAATTTCTCAGCGGTCTCCGCATTAATCTTCAGTTCATTAATCAGTGGTTCGGCCCCCACATCATCAATATCTCCAAGGGATATGACGCCAAGTGCTATCAGCTTGTCAATCACCATATCGTCAGCGCCTTCCACTGTCTTAACGCAGTTTGTCAGTCTCTCGATGCCCTGGTTGTATTCTTCCGGCGTTAGTATATCGATGTCCCAGCCGGTTAGTCTGGCAGCTAACCGGACATTTTGCCCGTGCTTACCGATAGCAAGACTGAGCTGGTCCTCATCCACGACGACGGTTGCTCTGCCCAATTCAAAACACAGGGCGATTTCGCTGACTTTTGCCGGCATTAACGCATTCGCCACAAGCACCTGCGATGACTCATTCCAGCGGACAATATCTATTTTCTCTCCGCCAAGCTCATCAACTATATTTTTTATCCTGCTGCCACGTACACCCACGCACGCCCCAACGGGGTCAACCTTGTCGTCGAATGAGGTCACAGCTACTTTGGTTCGATAGCCCGCTTCTCTTGCTAATGCCCTTATTTCGATGATTTTTTCATTAATCTCAGGCACCTCTAACTCGAACAATCGCCGGATAAAATCAGGGTGAGTCCGGGAGAGAATAATTTCGACCTGGTTCGAGGTCTCTTTTACATTAAGAATCAAACATCGAATTCTCTCGCTCACCCGGTGTGTCTGGCCCATTATCTGTTCGCCTTTTGGCATAAAGGCTTCGGTCGAGCGGTCCAGATTAACAATTACTTTGCCGCTTTCGTATCGAACGACCGTGCCGCTTATTATTTCCCCCTTTCGCTGAACGAACTCGGCATAGATACTGTCTCTCTCATCAGCACGTATCTTCTGTATCATCACCTGCTTGGCCGTCTGGGCGGGGATTCGGCCGAGACGTCTTATATCGATTTCCTCATCGTCCTTAAAAGCTGTTATTTGGCCCGTATTTCGGTCGATGTTTACTACTATATTGCTTTCCAGCTCACCAAAGTGTTTCCTCGCTGCTGAAACCATAGCTTCTTCCAGGTCCACAAATATCGATTCCTTCTCGATGTTTTTGTCGCGGGCAATGTTTCCAACGATTCTTATTAATTCCTCACTCATTGTCTTTTCTCTTTAATCCAGCATCGATTTCTTTTCTTTTTTCAGCCCGGCACCGCTCTCTGGTCTCGGATAAAAAAAAATGGAAACTATTCACGTTTCCACTTCAAAAGGGAGTCCCTTGCAAAACAGGTTCCCCGGCACACCAAAAACAAACAGAGGTTGTAGTTTATCTTTATGCTACATCATCTGCCTCCGATACTAAAAAACCTCGTTCGTTTTTCGCGACAACTGAAGCAGAAAACCGATTTCCAAGCCACCATTTCCGCAGAAGCACAGCCGTGCAGGTCAATTGTTAATTGCCTACTTTTCACTGTTTGCTAATCCTGTTAAAACCATTTTAAGCGCCTCTTAGTTCAAAGTTTAGTTTTGGTAGCTGTTAATCCTTATGACCAAACTCTTTATAATAATCGTCAAATCCGTCAATGGCAATGATTTTTTTGTCGAATTTGTATAATTTTTAGCCTAAATCCAACGCAAATAAAAAAACTTAGTGACCTCAAACCGCTAACGTCCGTATAAAATAGCATTTTTCAGAGCATATTCTTGGTTTCTGCAAAAATAATCTTAATTCTGCGGGATTTTTCCCTTGACATGTTGTCTCAATTATGTTTCATATAATTTCTTGTATTGAATGCAACGGTGGAGAGGTGAGGAAGCTTGTCAGACTCTCATTTCAAGCTTTCCCCACAAAACAGTTTTCTTATAGTCCAAACGTAGAACGGGCGTGAACGGAGAGGAGGTGCATTAGTACGTCCGCGGGACAAAGGTTTGGATAAAAAATCGCATTTGTTAAGAAACAACGGAACGTATTTAGGAGAAGAAAAAAATGACCGAAAAAACAAAAACCCTGATAGTTTTTTTAGCGATTGTCTTGCTGGGCACACAAAGCTTCGCCGCACCTATTCTTGACCAGCACCATGAACCAGATAATTATGGCGGCAGCTACTTTTGGGCAGAGCAGTTCTTGGCGCAAACTTTCACCCCGTCCATCAGCGACCAGCTTCACCACGTTGATTTGATAATTGACGTTTGGACCGGTCAACCGTCTCTTCCTGCCACCATCTCGATTGTGGAAACTATAAGCGGAGAGCCAAGTGGTACCACACTCGGCTCAGTCAACGTCCCCTCACTCACTCTGGGTTGGTACTCATTTGACTTCCTGTCGGAGTCCATGATGCTTACGGCCGGGATGCAGTATGGGATTGTGCTTTCGAACGATGACCCTTACCAAGCGGAACCGAGCGACGGTGTGGGAATTGTATGGGAAGGTAATCCATACCCGGGAGGAACTCTTTGGCGATGGACGCCCACTGTTGGCTGGGAAATGTTCGGTGCCTTTGATGGACCCGGCGATGCGGACATGGGTTTTCGAACCTGGATGGTCCCCGCTCCGGGCGCTCTTGTGCTTGGTAGTATCGGCGTAGGTTTTGTTGGCTGGCTACGCAGACGCAGAACATTGTAAGACTATTTACAGAACAAAAAATCGAAAAGGCCGTGAGTATTGCACTCACGGCCTTTTCTCCTGCTGCGTCCAGTTGCTTATTGAGAATCAGGCCACGCACCAAGCCTCAAGTATGTCGCGATACGCAATACGATATACACAATATGAGATACGCTACGATGCTGGAACCAGACGCAGCAGTAATTTTTCCTTGGCAACAGTTATTTTTTCAATTCGCACCTTGTTATCATCAATCCTGAAAACAGGCTCAAACGGCTCATTATTCAGCAATGACGCTGCTATTTTTGTCTGCACAACCTCTGTATCGACATCCAAAGCGTTAATTCTCTGTATGTACATCTTTTTGGCTATCATCTTGGCAAGGGGCGTAATATTCATGGCCCCGACCTTCACCTTCCCCACATGCAGGTTCAAAAACCCCTGCTCATTGATTTTGGGCTCTAACTCAATAGTAACCACAAGTTCCACACCTTTAACATCTACTGTTCCCATCAGCACAACGGCACCCGGGACAAAAAGCACTGCAGGTGCATAAAGCAGGATACCTTCAGACTCCATTGGCCAGTTGCCCCGAATAATTATATCGTTTATCCCTTTCTGGATAACGACCAGCTCAAAAGGCTCGCGGTATTGTGAACCGTTATGAATTGCCGGTAATAAATCATTTGTCAGATATGGGCTTACCTCTTTGCGTCTGTCGCTGCCGGAGCCGAGGTCAACCGGTTTATAGCGACCGGGTCTGTATAACAGTAGAGCGAAGATAATAGCCGCTACGGCCAAATCGACCAGAAGCCAGCGGACAAGTTTTTTGAATCTCGTTTTTTTGCGAATTTTCAAATCTGTTTCCGTACTGTGTATTTTTTTCTTGCTCGAATCCATTTATATGATTATAGTGGTTCAAATGTTTATTAAAAGTTTTTTCCAAATATGAGGATTTAGAATATGGCAAGTCATTTTGCTGACCGTCTCTGTGACGCTGTGAAAACCAAGAAAACTTCTTTGATTGTGGGCTTAGACCCTGTTTACACCAGACTGCCCTCTGCGATAAGAAGCCATCGCCAGATGAACGATGAGTTTGATGCCGCCGCCGCGGTCGATGCCATCTTCGATTTCTGCACACAGGCAATGCGAATCGTTGCGCCGATGGTTCCCGCTGTGAAGATAAACATTGCGTTTTTCGAAAAGTATCTCTGGGAAGGCCTGGAGACTTACTATTCTCTGATTTCCGAGGCTGATGAGCTGGGCCTGGAAATAATCGGCGACGTAAAACGAGGCGACATAGGCCACACCGCAGCAGCTTACGCCGCCGCTCATCTCGAAAATCCGGAACTGGCAGGCCTTGAAGACAACCTTGCCCCTGACGCAATAACCGTCAACGGTTACACGGGAGCCGATGGTATCGAGCCTTTTGCGGATATGGCCGACAAACAGGGCAAAGGTATTTTTGTGTTGGTTCGTACCAGCAATCCTTCCGCTGCCGAAATTCAGGATTTTACCGATGCTGATGGCCAGGCAATGTACGAAAAGCTCGCCGACGTTGTCGCCCAAATCGCAAATAAAGATGAGCGAATAGGCAATTACGGTTACAGTAATGTGGGAATGGTGGTGGGCGGTACTGCACCGCGGGTAACAACTGCTCTGCGCCAAAAGTATGATAAGGTGTGGTTTCTCGTCCCGGGCTACGGCTCCCAGGGCGCTGAGGCTGCCGACTGTGTCCGCTTCTGCAAACCCGACGGCACCGGTGCTTTAATCAACGCATCACGCTCGATTATCTACGCTTATGAAAAGCCGAAATACAAAGGCCAGTTCGGCGACGACTGGAAAAGATGTATCGAGCAGGCCGTCATCGACGCAAAGGTCGATTTGGCTAACGCTATGCAGACATTGATATAAAAACGTAAAACGCAAAGCGAACAACATAGAACAATAACGTAATATTCAAAACTTCATCTAAAACAAGAAAAATGTCTCTGCAACCTTTTGATACCTGCAAAACTTTTAGAAACGAAATTGATATCTGTGGAATGTTTAACCGGATAGCGCCGCGTTACGACCTTCTTAACCACTTGTTGTCCTTCGGGCAGGACTTTTTCTGGCGTCGCAAAGTCGCTAAATATCTAAATTCGAGCAGAAACGGTAGATTGAAAATTCTTGACCTGGCAACGGGCACGGGCGACCTGTTGATTTCATTGTTTCGCGAAAATCCCAAAATAACTAAAGCTGTTGGACTCGATATATCTGAAAATATGTTGGCTATCTGCCGGGAGAAAATAAACAGTCACAAACTCACAGAACATATCAGCTTGATACAGGCTGATGCAGCCGCAATACCCTTTCCTGAAAACAGCTTCGATGCAGTAACAATTGCTTTTGGTATCAGGAACACCGCCGATACATTTGAGACTCTTAAAGAAATGCACCGAATCTTGAGACCAGGCGCTATTTCTTTGATACTCGAATTTTCATTGCCTGCCAACAGAATACTCAGAAAATGCTACCTGTTCTACTTGTGCCGTTTTGTACCTCTGCTGGGTCGCGTGGTCTCCGGCGACAATTATGCCTATCGTTATTTTGGCAAAACTGTTGAGAATTTTTATAGCGCTGACGACTTTTGCGTACTTATGAAAGAGGCCGGTTTTCTAAATGTACAGGCGAACCAGTTGACAGCCGGCGTTGTTTGTATTTATCATGGGCACAAGGCGGAAGAAAACACAGGATAATCGTTTTTAGTCTCTTATATAGAAATTATGAACAAAGATTTTTTCACTGGCAAAAAAGTGCTGATTATGGGCTTGGGACGCTTCGGAGGCGGTGTCGATGTTGCCGAGTTCGCCGTCAGAGCCGGCGCAAAAGTAATAGTAACGGATTTGGCCTCAGCCGCGCAGTTAAGCGATTCGATAGCTAAGCTCGAAGAATTTCCTGATATAGAATTTCATCTCGGCTCGCACGACCCTGCTGATTTTAAGCAGGCCGACATTATCATAGCCAATCCCGCCGTGCCCGGTGATAATGAGTTTCTCGAACTCGCCCGTCGAAACAACAAATTTGTTACGTCTCAGATAAACATCTTCTTTGAACTATGCCCCGCACAGATAATCGGCATTACCGGAGCCAACGGCAAGAGCACAACAGCCGCCCTGACCACCCATCTGCTAAAAAATACGACATACGACATACGACATACGACATACGAGAATGTTTGGCTAAGCGGCAACATCGGCAATCAACCGTTACTGACCATTCTGGATAAAATTAAAGCGGGTGATTTGGTTGTGCTGGAGCTGTCGAGTTTTCAGCTTGAGCAATTGGCCCAAATACCAAAAGCACCGAAGGTCGCGCTCTTGACGAATCTTACACCAAACCATCTTGACCGTTATGGCACGTTCGACAATTATTGTAATGCAAAGGAAAATATCTTCAAATTTCAGGTGCGTAGGGTGGGCTTTAGCCCACCGAACAAAACTTGGTGGGGCAAGCCCCACCCTACAATCACGGGGGCTGGTCGTTCCATATTTTCTACTGAAAACAGCCCTGCAGTTTCCATATTCAATGCCGAAGACAAGATTGCCGCCGAATGGTTTGAAAAATACAGCAAAGACGCCGGCAGGATTTGCATCAGGTTTTCAACTGACGATGTAAGTAAAGAGCTCCGCGATAGTTTCACACTGCCCGGCCGGGCCAACCTTTCAAACCTCGCAGCCGCCATCGCCATATCTAAGTATTTTAGCGTGAACGATGAATCGATTAAAAATTCTCTGCCGGACTTTAAGCCATTACCTCATCGGCTCGAACTTGTTGAGGAAATAAATGGCGTCCGCTGGTATAACGATTCGATAGCCACTACACCGCAGAGCGCCATCGCCGCATTAGAGGCCTTTGACCAGCCGAAGATTATCATTGCCGGCGGATATGACAAGAATTTACCCTTCGACGAGCTC
>JAUWBX010000381.1 GCA_030609625.1 Phycisphaerae bacterium | reverse complement strand
GATACGGTTGGGACCGTATAAATTACAAGAAGAACAAGCTGGTCCGAGATAGAACTGGAATGATTCTTGACGATGTCCAGCAGGCCAAAGAAAAACTCCAGGAGATTGAACGTGAAGGTTCCGAGTCTAAAGCAACAATAGAAAAGGAGTTTAAACCTTTCGAATATCGTGAAATGATTCCGCGCCTGCATGAGATTATAATTTCAGCTTTGCCGAATGAGAAAAACAATCTCAAACAAGCTAAGCTCTATCAGGCCTTTGCCAATGGTAATGTGGAAGGGATTTTGGAGATTCCTCGCAAGGCCAGAGAGCAGATATTTATAACGAATATGTCAGTTTTCTTTTCCAATGACCTTGCCACGGCACAGTTTGGTGGTGCGGATTTGTTTCGAAAGAGCCGCGGCACTCCCGGAGCCGGGGGTGAGGAGTATGATGAGATGTACGGTGAATACGAGTACGAAATGATGGAAATGGAGATGATGGGGGCACAATATGCTCCGGGGATGTTCGGAATGGGTGGGCCAACTACTGAGGAGAAGATGCCCGGCTTTGTGATAACCGTAGCTGGTTACAGTCCGTATGAAAAGATAGGCGAATTGATGGACCCTCACGGAGTTGAAGGCGAGCAGGATAAATGGGGAGTTGTTACCCGCTTATTGCACCTTGACGATTTTATTGTTGACGGAAACAGCCCTTTCGAGGTGTATAAGAGGCCCGACCCTAACCAATTCAAGCTGGAAATAGGCCAAGTAAGCTTGGAAGTTCAGATGCCTGCGGGGATAGGTATCCAGGATGTTAGATACAAGCCAACACCAGGCGGGCTTGGGCAGGAGGAAACTGCGGAGTGGATTTTGCTTGACCCGATGACAAGGGAGATAATCAGCAAAATCCCTGAGTGGGAAGCGAACGGAAGACCAAAGCTTGACCGAAGGGGCATGCCTGTTCATACGGTTAATGACCATTGGTTCGTATTAAATGTTAAGTTTGTCTGGAGATATGCGCCTGAGAGTGTCAGGGTGAAGGCTCCTGAAGTACCTGCGTTTATGATGGGGCGGACAGGTATGTTCAGTCCGAATGCGCCGCAGAGTACCCCTTCAGATGGCAAAAGTAACTTGACAACTGGAATAGAATAATTTTGTGAGCTAAAAAATGAATATACCGAATTTCAAGGATATTTTACAGAAATTAAGTGTCTTTAAGAATAATTTACCGTTGTTGCTGTCGGTTATTATAGTGCTGATTGCGGTACTTCTCTTGATCCCTACGCAGCTTATGAGCAGTAAACTCAAGGAGGAGATACAAACAAATAGTATTGCGATTGGCGAAAAAGTGCAGTACGAGACCGAAAATCCTGTTTCCGATGATCTATTGGCAATAGAGAAGAAGCGTCAGGAAGAACATGCCAACGATGCCAACGAGATAGCAGTTTTGGCCGAGCGAAGCACTCAGAGGGAATTATTAAGCTATGATATATTTCTCGACCCTAACATTTTCTCTACGCTGGTTTTTCAGGAGTTTGGCCAGCGGTATCGCGAAGCGATAGACGACCTGCTTACCCGTGCAAATGCGGGTGATTGTCCTACAGAGGCCGAGATAGAGAGAGGCCTGGAGGAATCAGCAGTAAATTCCCGCTTGAGGCGGGGACGCTCTTATAGGGGTATGGGAAGTCCGGGAATGCCTTCAGTTAGACCTTTGGGAATGCCTTCGAGAGGTCTTCCGGGTTCGAGAGGTCTTCCGGGGCGGTCGAGGAGGTTAGGCGAGCTTGAGGGTATGATAGTTGACGAGATTTGCCGAGAGAGGGCGAACTCTATATCTGTTTATGCTAATCCGGCTGATTTGAGTGGATACGATTTCTGGGCAGATTATAAACTTGCGATTGAACCGAATCAGGCCATCGAGGATTGCTGGTATTCCCAGTTAGCTTACTGGGTCATTACAGATATTTTCGATACTATAAGTGCTGTGAATTCGGAGTATGACAGCGTTCTGACGGCGCCGGTCAAACGGCTTATGCAGATGAGTTTTAATATGGGCCTTAGGAGACCCGGGGCGAGCGGCAGGAGGTTTAGGGGACGCGGGCGTAGAAGCCCGCAAACAAACAGAGACGAAGTTGATAAGCCCACGTACGTTCTTTCTGTTGACGATGGGCTGACAATATCCTGTACGGGAAGACTTTCCGATGATGCTAATAATATTGATGTTATACATTTTAACGTTACCGTTGTGCTTAACATAAAATCTGTTTTGCCGTTTATGCAGCAGCTTTGCAGTGCCAAGGAGCATAAATTCAGAAGTTTCTCCGGCAATGAGCAGGAGCAAACTTTCAAACATAATCAAATAACTGTTTTGGAGACTAAGTTCAGGTCTGTCGAAGATGAACCTTACAGTCTTTACGATTATGGTGAAGATACTGTGGTAGAATTGGATTTAATTTGCGAATATATCTTCAACAAAAAAGGTTACGAGGAAATTAAACCGGAAACTGTTACGGAAAAGCAACTAAGGGCGGCAGAAGAAGCTAATAGTACAGACCGGTCAAGGCCAAGGCGTTAGAAAAAAGGTGAAGCGGGATTTGACCCTTCACTTCGTTCGAGGGCATGGATATGATTAAAATAGGCAGCTTTTTCGAAGAGCATGTAGAGAAGATGGTTTTGGTAATTGTTGGGATTGTATGTGTCTGGTTTTTGATTACACGTGTTATTTTCAGTCCCAACGAGGTCTCGTACGGCGAGGGGAAATACAGCCCTGGTGCAATCGATGAACAGGTGTACGAAGAGGCTAAGCTTTTAAGGGAGAAGATTAACACCCCGCCCGATGCCCCGGAGCCCTATAAGTCTAAGCTTTCTGAGTTTGTTGCTCTGCTTGATTCGGCCATAAGTGATATTGACGTTAAACTATGGCCACAGGTACCGTATGCGGTTGATGGGGGGATATCAGGAACAGGGGGGCAGTATCGTCTTCCTCGTATTGGTGAGGTCAATGATGTGGCGGTCGAGCACATCAGAGCGGTGGCTTATGTGCCTATCGATGTTATTACTCAGGAAACTCCTTATGATAAAGCTCCACATGAGCCGAATGATATTGACCTTGTAACGGTGGAAGCCAAGTTTGATATTGAGGGATTGTATGCGAGGTTTAAAGAAAGTTTTGTCGATGATGTGGGCGAACAGTGGGCTGACCCGTGCCTTGCGAAGCCGATTTTTTCGGCTGTGCAGTTGCAGCGACAGGAATTGGGCGAGGATGGGAGCTGGGGTGATTGGCAGAATGTTCCCCGCAGCAAGATTGACCACTATGGGAAATTGTTTGAAGTTGTAGAAGATGCCGACAGCTTGCCGGCCGGCAGGCTAAAAGTGTGGAAGCTTCAGTTTGATGACCCGCAACTGCAAATAGACCTGTTGCAGCCGGAGGCTTATCAAATTGCATCTGCGAAAGAGGAGTGGTATCCTCCATTGATACATAGAAAGTTTCTTGACATGCAGAGGAAAGAGACGATTGAGGAGAGGCGAAAAGAAAGAGAAGAAGAGCAGGAGCGTAATGAAAGGTCAGACTCTCGGCGTTCGAGAAGGACCGGTTCAGGATTAGGAATCGGT
>JAUWBX010000243.1 GCA_030609625.1 Phycisphaerae bacterium | reverse complement strand
GTATGGAATCGACGAAGATGCGATTGTGCTCGTTACCATTGCACGACTGTTTATGCTCAAAGGACACGAATATATTATCGAATCGGCCAAACAGCTTTCGAGGCAATATGACAAGTGCATCTGGCTGTTTGTCGGAGATGGAAATCTTTCGGAGCATTTCAAACAACAGGTTTGCCAGTTGGGATTAGCTGAAAAGGTTAAATTCACCGGCCTTTTGCCGCCGAGCCAAATCCCGCTTGCTATACAATCATCAGACATCCTCGTTCACTGCTCGCTGAGGGAAGGGCTTGCGCGCACTCTGCCCCAGGCGATGCTCTGCGGCAGGCCGGCTGTTTCCTTCGATGTTGACGGCGCAAGAGAAGTTGTAAATGAAAACACCGGCCGCCTGATTGAGCCGAAAAACATCGAGCAATTAACAAAGGCCTGTGCCGAATTGATAGAAGATGAAGGCTTAAGAAAGAAGCTCGGCGAAAACGGAAGGGAATCAGTAAAAGAAAAATTCGCGCCGGAAACGATGGTAAATACTATCGAGGCGGTCTATCGAAAACTGTTGAAGCAAGATAAGAACGTAAGCGCATAAGAACACTTGCGAATGTTGGATTAGGAAAAAACACTATGAAAAGTTATAGAAAAGAGCTCTGGTTTAATTCGAGAAGCAGACGTGAATACCTTAACATCACGCCGCAGGTTGAGCAGTGTTTGGAAGAAAGCGGTATCAAAGAAGGCTTCGTGCTGTGTAATGCGATGCACATTACCGCCAGTGTGTTTATCAATGACGATGAGGCCGGGCTTCATCATGACTTCGAGGTTTGGCTGGAAGGATTGGCGCCGGAAAAGCCCTACTCGCAGTATCGGCATAACGGCTTCGAGGACAACGCCGACGCTCATCTGAAGCGCAGCGTAATGGGTAGAGAAGTAGTCGTAGCCGTTACCGGCGGCAGACTTGATTTCGGGCCCTGGGAACAGATATTCTACGGCGAATTCGACGGCAAAAGAAAAAAGAGAGTCTTAGTTAAAATCATCGGCGAGTAATTTGGTGGCTTTGTGAGTTTGTTGTTTTTCTTAATTGAAGTGGTTGTAATATCGCTATCCGGCGTTATGGCGCCTGGGCCGATAACGGCTGCGGCGATTGGGATGGGGACACGCTCGCGATACGCCGGTGCACTAATCGCCGTTGGGCACGGCGTTGTCGAATTTCCGCTAATGGTTTTGATTGTGTTAGGTGCGGGCAGAATATTGAAACTGCCCACTGCGCAAATTGTAATCGGTCTGGCCGGTGGAATATTTCTGCTGATAATGGCAATTCAAATGCTGAAGAGTTTGCGCTCGGCAGAAAAACAACAAGCCCAAGTTACCAAAAGTGCACCTGTGCTGGCAGGGATAATACTGTCGGCAGGCAATCCTTATTTTCTGCTCTGGTGGGCGACCATCGGATTAGCTCTTGCAACCACTGCCACCGGAATTGGGATATGGGCCTTTGTGTTATTCGCAATCGTTCATTGGCTGTGCGACCTTGTTTGGCTCAGTGCGTTGTCGTGGGCGAGTTTCAAAGGCTCGGTGCTGTTTGGCCCACGTGGGATGCGAATAGTGCTGATGATTTGCTCAGTGGCATTGTTTGTATTTGGCTTGTTTTTTGTTTATAATGCTGGTAGTATCTTGATTAGGTTGATACTAACAAAGAACTAATCACTTTTATCAGAGGATATGAAATGTTCAAAGAAAAATTGCTCGTATTGTTACTGGTACTGTGTGTTGCGCTGCCTGGTTGTTCTGGAAGCGGCGCGTCAGAGCGGGTTGGGCAGTGGCGTGTTGAAGTCGGTCCACCGGGTAACGAGTTTTACGAATGGCCCGAAGAGGGGCCGCCCCCGTCTGAGGCCGTGCTGCGGTGGGTCAGTATCTTTGCACCACACACAAAGGTAACTGAGTGGGAGTTTGACAGTGACGGCTACCAAATTGATGCCGAAGCAGGCGAGGAGCAATACAAATTTGACGTGACGCGCAAGGGCGAGTTGTTTGAGCTGCAATACGAAAACGATGCTACCGGTGTGGACGAAGAAGCCGATAAACTCGTCCTGCGGGGCACCAAGAAGAGTATTGCCGTGAGTGATGTGCCTAAGGCTGCGCTTGAGACTCTGGCCAGGGCCATGCCGGATGCCAGGCCGAGTAAGGCCTGGACCGCGGATACCATTGCGGGGAAACGGTATGTGATTCTGCTCGGTAAAATGGCCTTTTATGCCCGGCCGGACGGACAGATTCAGGCGGGTGGTCTGGTCAGCAAAGGTGCGCTCGATGAGATCGACCCTGCCGATGTGCAGATGGATAAAACGTCGGCCAGCGACCTGAAAAAATTCAGTGCCGCGTTAGAGACATTGTTAGGCCGGTACCGGCAGCGCTTCAACTTCGAAAATCAGATAAAGAGACTCGGTAGGCGGCCCAAGAGCGCCGACGGCAGCTTTCGCTATGTGGTGATGGGGGACAGCCGTTCGCAGTGGGACCTGTGGTCGAATATAGTTAAGCATATTGATGGTCTCGAGCCGAAGCCGGACTTCGTCATTAACTCCGGTGACATAGTGCCGAAAGGATATGCGAGAGAGTATCATGAGTATTATATCCCTGCGCTACTGCAGACCGATATTCCTTACTTTGTCGCGATTGGCAATCACGATGATGGCTCTGACAGCATGGCTCAGGAATACCAGTATCTGTTTGGGGCCAAGGCATTGAACTATTACTTCGACTACGGCAAGGCGCGGTACGTTTTTATCGATAACGTTACGGATGTGCAGCCTTATGAGCAAACGTTGAAGTGGCTCGACGAAACCTTAGCAGATACACCGAAAGGTTATCGCAAGTATGTCTCTGTGCACAAGCCGCCCTCGACGATTGAGAAATGGGCGTATCATGCGTGGGATGACTCAGAATCAAAGGTCTTTACGGATTTGATGACCAAACATGAGGTCGATGATGTCTATCTTGGCCACATCCACGCGTATTCGACGGCGCGCTATAAGGGGGTCGATTACACAATCAGTGGTGGAGGGGGCGCCGGGCTGCACGACCGGTACGGGCCTCTTGGCAACGTTCACCACTACGTCATCTGCGACGTTATGGCCGATGGCACGGTGAAACAACAGGTTGTGCGGTTCTACAAGGCCGCAAAGATTTTGTTTAGGTGATTTTCACTATATTAATCGACATTGAGAATTTGTTTTAGGCTGCATTGAGCCAGCATGCTTCGCTGGGATTGATTTATCTGCTCAAGTGTCTGCGACTGGTCGGTTGTAGATTGTGCAAAGCCCGCCACAGCTACGGCATCGGCGATGTCCGACAACCTGATATTTTCCGGGTCTTTAACGGGCAGGAAACCCACCTCCGGTTCGGAAGTCTTGGCTATCAGTTTGCTGTTGACAAGATGACCGAGAATTTTGTCTCCGAACTCAGGTGGAATATCTAATTTGCTGCATATAACCTCGGGCGGGACCGGAGCCTGATTCTTCATGAAAGCAGCAGCAATCTCTCTGAGGATGTTGATGGCGGTAAGGTCGTTGGCTATGAAATACTCCTCGGTTTGTTTGGCACCGGCAATCTCAGCAGCGTCAAGACTCCTAAGGTGCTGAGTAGTAAATGTCAACTGCAGGCCGAACAATACTGTGAGCCAGGTAATATAAATCCAGAGCACGGTCATTGGAACCAGAGCCAATACGCCATAAACCGTGCTGTACAGCTTTAACTCCGTTATACTGTATCCGAAGAGACTTTTGGCAACTATCCAAACCAAGGCCGCTACCGCAGCACCCCAGATGGCGGCCTTTGCCTGAACCTTTGTATTCGGCAAAACGAAGTACAGAAAGAAAAACGCCACAATCGCTACAATATAAGAGACCACAGTCGGGGCAATATAGGCCAAAACGGTTTTTTGTAACTGTGCCAAAGTAGCATATTGAGCGCTGGCGTACACGCCCAGACCAAGCAGCAGCGGCCCAAGGGTCAGTATGGCCCAATAGTTGATTATTCGGTTCAGAAAATTCCTGCCCCTCGTAACGTGCCAGATATTGTTAAAGGTTTTTTCTATTGTTGACAGCAGGGCCAATGCCGCCCAAATGACAATTACCAAACTAAATATTGTGATGGAGCCTTTGTTTACGCCGGTGAAGAATTTGCCGACTATTCCATCGAGATGCTCTGTAAGGGTTACAGATTCCTGGGTGTCTTCTGTACCGGTGGCAGGGCTCTCGAAAGCTGAAAGGTTAGCCTGGTCGTAAACGAATTTTTTTACCTTTTCGCCAATATAACCAGAGGCTGGAAACAACTGGAATACCAGAAGCGTTACGATAGCCAACGGCACAATTCCGAAAACTGTGTGATACGACAGAGCAGCGGCCTGGCGACCTGCATTGTTTTTCTTCAGCAGTCTGATACAATGAGACCACAGCTTAATCTGAAAGACCGCAAATCGGCCGGCTTTACCAAGCTGTGTGGTAGGTGTGGATAAAAATTCCTTGAGCGTTAACATCTCTATACCCTTTCAATTACAGGTTATATCGGCCAATTCAGGCGAAACTTGTGGTAAAATGGTGGGTTAAATAAAGAATCTTTGCCAGCCTGCCAGATTTACCGGCAACAGAGCCGGTGGGTTTGCATTACTTACAAGACTTTTGCAAAACATCAGTTACCTATTTAAATAACCCTTCGAGGCCTTTTCGCAACTGGTCCTCTAATTGTTGTCTCAACTGGCCTTCAAGGAGTTTGCCTACATCAAGTTCGGGCTTGTCGATAGTGCCCCTGAGCGGCACCTTGATTCTTTGGCCACTGGTTTCCTGGCC
>JAUWBX010000120.1 GCA_030609625.1 Phycisphaerae bacterium | reverse complement strand
ACTATAACCAATAACACAATTAAAGCATACCATTTCCTGTTCATCTTAATCTCCTTTGAATAAGTTGAGTAATTAGTTCAGTATTCTTCACTCCAGAAACCTCATACAGCAAGTTTCTCGAATCTATGATTACAAATCCTCGTCAATTAGCAAAACGTATGGGACGGGGACAGTTATCGATAAAATTAAGGGCCTCTTTAATAAAAATCTCTCCGGTCATTTCGCCCAGGCAAGTTCGAGTGATGTAGTCGTAGCGGTCGAAGCTGTTCCAATCCACCTTTGTCAGGATATAGCCGAAGGCATCGTTGGTCAGGCCGAAAAGAAAGTTGTGCCTGCCATGCATCTTTCGCTTGAGATAGTAGCCGATGTTTGGCAGGGCTTCCCCCGGAATGGTAAGGATTTGTGCATTGGCGATGTTGACGACGTTCACCTGACTGGCTATGTACCGGCTTTCGTCCAGCTCAAAGCCTAATGGGGACAGCTTGATAATAGCACGGAGGAGTTCATTTTCGACAGGAAACTCGATAGTCGTACTGGCGCAAAACAGATGGGGATTGGTAAGCACGGGGGCATCAGCGACAATACGGAGCGACTCATCGGCCAGGAGGTGGCCGATACGAATGCACTCGTCCCACCTTTGGACGTCTTTGCCGTTGGGACCACGGCAGTCAGCGGTTACCATACCTCCCAGTGCGCCGTTCATAAAGATGCCGGTGCCGCCGCCTCGCTCTTTTATGCGGTCGTAAAGAGGGCCTACAAAGTCGGGGCTGAGGATACCCTGATTCGACCCGATTACTTCGGGATGACAAGCATAATTGATGAGTGTGGCGAAAGGCTTATCTTTAGCGTCAAGGGCCTGAATCACATTGCAGCGCGGGTCGTACAACTGCTCGGCGTAATAGTTATATGCTATCTTTCCTTTAGCATTGCCTGTAGCAATCCTGATTCGTGCGGGCTGTAACTTATCGACTGCCTCGTTGATTGCGTCGGCCAATTTAGCACACACACCGTTGACGTACTCGATATCGAAGGAAGTTTTGCCACTTTCGTTTGGAAAACCGTAGCAATCCGGGGCACTATGGGTATGGGTGGCGCCGATGAGGATGTTCTTCGGCGGGATGGACGGTACAAGTGCACGTACCTTGTTGCAGAGCACGCCGGGAAAACCGAGGAAGTCGGTACTACAAATTGCCACACGCGTACCACTGTTTTCGAGGACAAAGGCACGCACAGTCAGTTTGCCGACCTTCTCCCTGGCGGTCTTTGAAGGTCCAACGCCGCCTGAAACAGGCAAAAGTGGGTCGGGAGTTACGTCGCGGATGGCAATGCCGGCACGGAACTCGGCGCAGACCACCGTGGAATGCACAAGACAGGCAGATGTTATAATCACCACCGCTAATACCGATATCAAACTATACTGTTTTCTACTCATTTGTATCTCCTTTTGCTTTTGAGGTTGGCCATTTAATTCAAAACTGAAAATTCCATCAGCATTAAAATTATCCCTCTTTACTGTGAGTCTTCAGGAAAATAGACCCTCACGTCCGGGTGCATAGTGTAAAGCCGGTATTGATTGCCGTCGTGGACCAGGATACCGCTGGATTTGTTGCCGGTTAAGATTGGGTTCTTCGAGTACTTTTTCCAATGGACCAGGTCCGTGGAAACAGCCACATTGGTCGTCCAGTCGCGCCATGGTCGGTGCGCACTGGCGTGGTAGTAACCGTAGTATCTGCCTTTATATTTGATAATCTGGTTCAACGCCACGGCATGCCGGTCGTAGGCCTCCGGCCCTATGTTGATAACCGGATCGTCCTGCACGTTTTTCCAGACTTTACGATCGGTGCTGGTGGCCAGCCATATTCCCAGGTCGCCACGCTCGTAGAACAGATACCACGTTTTCCCTTCGACCCAGACGGTAGGGGTACCGTAGGGCCCGGGACTGAGGTGCTCTCCGGTGGTATAGCGAATATCGAGACTACCCTGATCGTGCCAATGAACTCTATCTGTGCTGGTCATCATATGAGCGATGTCATGGAATCCCTCGGCGAACATATAATACGTCTGACCGTGTTTGACTACGTGCATATCCTCAACCCAGGACTCATCGAAGATGGGGTTGTCGGGGTGCCGTGTCCACTTGAGCCCGTCTCTCGATGTGGCATAGCCTAAGTACATGGTCTTTGAGCGGTTCTTATTGTACCCGGTGTACCACAGGTGGTATGTGTCTGCCTCCCGGAGAATATATCCCCGCTCGCGGATTTTACGGTCCCACGTATCGCTGCCGGTGCCGCCAAAGAGCGGGTTGCCCGGGTAAGCAGCGAAGTCCACTATCTGGGGCGGGAACTCCTTCCCGGACGGTTCTTTCTCTTCTTTCTCAACGCCCGCCGGCGTCCGAGCAGTGGTGAGCTGATTCGGGCCAACATTCATATTCCCGGTGGCGTTAGTTTGAACGATAGCTTTTTGCGGGTCGGAATGTAGAAACCAATTATGGTGTATCTCAGCGCTTTGCGCAGGTCGTCCCCGAATAACGATTGCCCGAACTCCTGTTGCCCGGAACGTGTTATGGTGAATCTTAATCGAGTCGCCCGCTATATCCCCGTTACCGTTATAGTTGCGTTCGATATCCTCCTTACTCATGGCACGATTGTAAAGTCGGACTTCGTCGATGAGGCCTTTAAAATAAGAGGTATCATCGTTAGAATTTTTCCCCATTATGAAATTGAGTTGAGAGTGCTTAATGCCGTTACAGGCAAATGAATTTACTAATATGGCGTTTATATAAATGCTCACCCTGGAACCATTGTGAGCGATGGCTATATGATACCAGTTATCAACCTGGAGATTTCCAGACAGTGTAGTTTGGATATTTCCCCGAGAGTCGTAAACAGTTGTCTCAATCTGGTCATTTGTGAGTCTTAGATTGTACCCTGACGCCTGGGTGCCAGTGTGTCCCTTGCTGAGAATTGTCTGGACACCGCTTAAAATTGCAGGTTTGACCCACGCCATAATCGTAAGTCCTTTAGCAGGGCTAAGACTATTGTCATTCCCACAGTCAACATAATCGTCCTCGCCATCGAACTTAAGCGCCTGTTCGATTTTCCCTTTCACCCAGCAGGTATTGGCGTCCATGTTCATCAGAGTTCCGTTGTTATTGTGAGGATATATTGATGTGTCCCTCGCTATAAGGCCCTTTCCTTCCTCAAAACGCCAGTGGGCATTCAAGAGTCGCTTTTCAAAGTCGCGTGCCCCATGCATATCGAAGCTGTGGCCGTTGGCATTTTCCAGAATCAGATTATAACGCGCCTCATAACTGGTGCCGGGTCTGCCCGTGCCGGCGATATGGTGACGGCACCAGTCGAACAGGTTGCATTCGACAAGAGCATCCGCCTGGTGGAGCGAAACCCCGTACCCCAATCCGCTGCGTTGGTTATGGTGAATGTAGTTGTGGTGAACGTGTGCCTTCGACGCTCCTGGTTCGAGAGACACCGCTGCGTGGCTCCAGCCCCAAAGTTCGCAATTGTCCACTTCCAGGTGAGGATGTGCACAGATAATCGCATCGGAGTTCGGAATGCCGTAGTATCGTCCTTCCTTGTGGAGCTTTCGCATCTGCTCGGTTCTGCGCTGCTGGTCCGGCCCTCGCAAACGCAGCCCCGTAATTCGTACATTTTCTTCGCCGACTGAAAAGAGGGGCGATGTAGCGAGTTCGTTACTGTATAACAAAGCGCCCTGGGAGTTCCCCTTGCCCCGACCACTTGCTACGGTTACTCCAGCGGGGATTACTATTTTTTGCCTGCCTGTCAGGTCTATCTCCACTTTGTCGTCCACATACACGACCTGCCCGGCCTTGGCTTGTTTTAGAGCAGCGAGCAACTCTTCCGAAGTCTTCACTTGATAATCGCTGTGGCCCACTAATCGCTGGTATCCTTTACCACCTCCGATAGGGTTCCCCGTTGGGTTCGGCTCAGCGCCAAAAGTTTCATCCTGAGCCGCTGCGTCTGGTTTAACCCTCACCTTGGCCAGGTAGATACCGGCTTTGCCTTCGTGGCTGGAGTAGTAGCTGACGTAAAGCAAATCGTTGTGCCAAAGAAGTCCGGGATAACTTGTATCGCCGCCGCTGGGCAGTTTTATTAGTTTGGTCATAGTGCCGTTTTCGACATCGATGTAGGTCAGCGCCGTATGCGCACCACCCTGGTGCATTCGGCCTGCGGCAATCCAGTGTCCGTTAGGTACTCGGATAAGGTTTGGTCCGCCGAATCCGTTGAAATCCGCACCAAGGTCTTTCCATTGCCACTGCTTGTAATTCGGCTTGCTTGTGCCTAATAAGGCGGTGCTTGAATCTGTGCCGTGACGGTCACGGCGGACAATAGCATAACAAATCCCGTCAGTGTCAAAACGCAGTGTAACCTCTGTCGGATAGCCCTGCTCGAACAGCTTGGCCACATGCTGCTTGTAGTTAATCCCGTCGGTAGTTACGAGCAAATCGAGATGCCGCGTTCCTTTCCCGGCCGTGTAGGAAACGCCGTATGCCTTTTCTTTATTCCAGGTAACGCACCACAACCAGCGTCCGGGCTGGACGACAATTTGTGGTTTGGTCCATTGTTTGCCATCTTTTGAAAAACTCACGAACGTGCCGGTAGGGGCGGATTGATTGTCTTGTTTCCGCGGGGCGGCTCCACCCAGTAGCATTAATCGGCCGTCCGGCGTTGCGGATAAGTGCGCATCGCGCAGGTCGTAGCCTGCCAGCGCGATAAGGGCCGCAGAGTCCCAGCGATTTGTGTCCTTTGATTCGAGTATCCGGATTTTCCCATCGGTCGAAACGTGCCCTCTGCCTTCTCGGAACGCGCAATAAAAACCATCCATCCAGCGGACAAGGTCGGTAAATGCGTTATGCGGGGCCTTGTCCCAAATCTTGTTGACCTCGACCACCTCCACCGTTACCGGAACAGCCCCGAAAGCACACGAGACCCCAATCAAAAATAATACTGTTAGAGTATATCGTTTCTTAATCATTTGAATCTCTTTTCGCATTGCAGACTCCCATAAAATACCTTCAACAATCTTTCCCGACCACAACTGCAAGTTTTAGTCCGGGACAGAAAAAATGCCGGCATATTATTGTACGCCTTTGATGCGCATACGCAGTGAATAGAGCGAGGTCTGGGCGGTGATAAAGAGCGTATGTCTGTCTTCGCCGCCGAAACATACGTTTGCCGTCCAGCCGGCATCGATGTCAATATGTTCGATTTTTTCACCGGCTGAATTGAAGACCGTAACCCCCCTGCCGGTCAGGTAAACGTTGCCCTCGTTGTCAATCGTCATACCGTCAGAGCCCATCGAGCAGAAAAGCTTTTTGTTCGACAGCATCCCATCGGCATTGATATTGTACACATAAGTTTTTCTCGCTCTAATGTCAGCCACGTAAAGCAGTTTGCCGTCAGGCGTACCGATTATCCCGTTGGGCTGGACGAGGTCATTAGTAACGCGGATGAGTTTTTCGCCATTTGGTCTGAAGTAATAAACATGCTGGCCATCCTGCTCGATAGGGCCTCTGTTCCAGTACGGCCTTTTGTAGAAAGGGTCGGTAAAGTATATTCCGCCTTTGGGGTCCTCCCAGAGGTCGTTAGGACCATTCAGCTTCTTGCCTTTGTAGTCTTTGACCAGGACTGTTACGTTGCCATTGGTATCAATCAACCACAACTCGTTATTAAGGTCTGCACAGGCCAGCAGGTTGCCGTCTTTGTTGAAGTAAAGACCATTGGCCCTTCCGGGACTGTCGTGGAAGATTGAGAGTTTTCCGTCCACCGACCATTTGTGGATGCGATTATTGGGTTGGTCCGTGAAGAATACATTTCCCTGAGCGTCAACCGCCGGGCCTTCTGTAAACTTAAAGCCGCCGGAAAGTTTTTGCACTTTTGCATCCGGCGCGATGATACCCGCCTTTGCGGTGTTTGCCGGAGTTATCGCTACGAGCTCGATACCTTCGCCGGTTCCCAAATTGCGGGAGTATTTTTTATCCTTCGGATTGTTCCAGTGCTCATGGACACCAAGGCCAGCTAATCTCTTGACGTTGCCGGAATGGTCGGGGTCGTAAAATGTCCCTGAAGGCGGGTTATTCGCCAGTGCCGCCTCGTGAAGATAATCGTCCACACCGGCCTTGCGTGGATAGTTCTCGTATTCAGCGTGGAGGAAATCAAAGCCGACCGAATCGATGGCTACGGGGTCCTGCGATGCCAAAAGACTCGAAGTCCAGTCGCCGTTGAAAGGATAAGTGCTCCACTTTCGCGGCGCTCTGTCTCTGGGATGAAGTCCGGAGTAAAGGCTGTCAACCAGATACAGGACGGTCTTGCCTCCGAGGTGCTTATGTCCCATGATGTCCACGAGGTTTCTGTATATTCCCACCTCCTTGGAAAAAGCGCCCGGATGCAAATCGTAATAGCCCTTCTGCGGGGGTGTTCTGATAAGCGAACCGTAGTGGTTCTTGGCACAGAGGGTTATGCCGGCACCCGTGTGGGCCTTGAGGTTT
>JAUWBX010000276.1 GCA_030609625.1 Phycisphaerae bacterium | reverse complement strand
GAGCAAAAATCAAATTTTTCAAAAATTTTTAATTCACTTTCCCAAAACGAGTTACGAGCGACGAGCGACAAGAAACGGTTATATTTTCGTATCAAACGTGCAGGTAGCTCTAATTATAGAGGGGCTACTTTTTTCGCCTCCGCCAAAAAGCGGCCAAATACTAAGAGCTTATCCGAATAACCGGGGCCAATTAACCAATGAACCACCACAACCATCGAGCATCAAGTATCGAGAATCGAGAATCCCGCTTCTGTCCTCCAACTTTAGTCACTTTAGGCACTTTAGTTCACTTTATTTTCCTCTACACTTGTAGAGAACTCTCTACAAATCACCCCTTTTTATGCAAAACAAACCCAATCTTGTCCGCCGTAGGCGGATTGCAAATGAACGCAAATCTATATAATACAACGGATTATGAAAATAAATCCAATTGGACACTTGGTGAAAACAAACCCAATTCAAACCCAAACAAAGCCAATTTCCAAAAGGCCAAAATGAATATAAACTTAACTTTAACAAAGGATTACAGAAAAAAAGATGATTTCGTAGTCCGAATAAACAAACCCAATTCAAACCCAATTTCCGCAACGCCCAAAATGAGCGCAAACTTATATGTTATAGAGGATTATGAAAATGAAACCGCATTCAGGCCCAAAAAAACAAACCCAATCAAACCCAATTTCAAATCGGAAGTCAGAGGTCAGATGTCCGTCTTCTGCCTTCTGTCTTCTGTTTTCTGTCCTCTGTTCCCGGATGCAGCCCAAATTATTGAATTTTCACCACAAAAATAGTTTGACAGTTGGCACCAATTCAGTAGAATTGTCTTTTTTGTGAAGCGAAAGTGAGTGTTTCTATGAAGAGCTTTATGGCAAAAGAAGAGCAGGTCGAGCAGAAATGGCTCCTCGTGGACGCCGATGGGTCCATTCTGGGCCGAATGGCGTCTAAAATTGCGCCTATACTTATGGGAAAAAACAAGCCCACATATACGCCGCACGTTGATACAGGCGATTACGTGATTGTAGTGAACGCCGAGAAAATACAGCTTACCGGCAAAAAGGCCCAGAAGAAGGAGTACGACTATTACACGCATTTCCCCGGCGGGCATAAATACGTCAGCTTTGCCGACATGATGGCCAAAAAACCTGAAAAGGTCATTGAATTGGCCATAAGGCGAATGCTGCCGAAGAACAAGCTCGGCAGAAAAATGCTCAAAAAGTTGAAGGTTTATAAAGGCCCGGAACACGAGCACCAGGCACAGAGACCGGAAAAAATAGAACTGTTTTGATGGACAATTTTAGAAGTACGAGGTACGAGATTACTAAAAGCACGAAGCACGAAATCCAAAATCCAAAACGTTTTGGTCATTAGGAAATTTGAATTTTGAAATTGTTTCGGATTTCGATATTCGATATTAGGATTTTCACGAGGGACGAGTTGTTATGGTAGAAACCAAAACTGATAAACCAGAAGTCAACGTAGATACTAAAACTAAGCAAGCTTCAAGCCCCAACAGCGAGCCAAAGGGTGGTTACTGGTGGGGTACCGGCAGAAGAAAAAGCTCCGTCGCCCGTGTGCGAATCAAACCCGGAGACGGCAAATTGATGGTCAACAAAAAAGAGTTCAAAGATTACTTTGTTCGGGAGCAGGACAGAAAAGCGGTGCTGGCACCTCTGGTAACTGTTGACGCGCAAAAATCTTTTGATGTCTTTATCAATGTCAAAGGCGGCGGAACTACCGGCCAGGCAGGTGCGTCGCTGTTAGGAATTGCCAGGGCATTGAAGAAATATGATGAAAACTATCTCCAGGCCCTGCGGGATGGCGGGCATCTTACCCGTGACCCAAGGATGGTCGAAAGGAAAAAGCCCGGACAAAGAGGAGCAAGGAGAAGGTTCCAGTTCTCGAAGCGTTAATTTGCAAATTTACTTTTGGATTATTACAATAGCCGCTGAGAGACAATCTTAGCGGCTGTTTCTATAAGAGGCGAAATATGATACGAGTTGCGATAATCGGAGCAAGCGGATATACCGGCGCCGAATCAGTACGGATTCTCCTGCGCCACAAGGAAGCGGAGCTTACTTATCTGACTGCGCTGCCGGAAGAATGCGGGGCGGTCGAGGATGTTTTCCCGCAATTTAAAGGGCGGTGCGCTCTGCAAATCGAGCCGTTGGACCTTGACAAACTGGCAGGCCTGGCTGATGTCACCCTTTGCTGTCTGCCGCATAAGGTCTCTATGGGATTTGTGCCGAAGCTTTTAGACGCCGGGCTGAAGGTGATTGATTTCAGTGCGGACTATCGGCTCAAGGATGTGAATGTTTATGAACAGTTTTATAACGTTAAGCATACCGATACTGCTAACCTGGCACGGGCCGTATTCGGACTGCCTGAACTATTCCGCGAGCAGATAAAGGGAGCTAATCTTGTTGCTAACCCCGGCTGTTTCCCTACCGGCGCCGTGTTAGCCATTGCACCGCTGCTCAAAAAAGGCCTTATTGAGACAAGCTCGATTATCGTCAATGCGGTAACGGGCGCATCGGGAGCGGGCAAAAATCCATCCGACAAATTTCATTTTCCAAATATGAACGAGAATCTGTTCGCATACGGGATTGGCACACACCGCCATATGCCGGAGATGGAACAAATCGCCGGTGAAATTGCCGGGTCGGATGTACAAATACTGTTTCAGCCCCACGTAGGACCTTTTGACAGAGGAATTCTCTCAACAGTGTATTGTCAACCGAAGAAGAACCTTAGCAATGAAGAACTGTCAAAGCTGTATAACGATTTCTACGCTGACGAACCTTTTGTGCAGATTTGCAATGATGCTCCTGCCGTTAAGGATGTCGCAGGGACGAACTACTGTCGTATTTATGTAACTTGTGTGAAAGGCAAAGTCGTTTGCTTTTCTGCGATTGACAATCTGGTCAAGGGCGCATCCGGCCAGGCGATTCAGAATATGAATATCGTCTTCGGACTTGAAGAAACCCTGGGCCTTAAATAGTATCTGTTGCGGAAAACGAAGATCGAAGATGTCACCCCTGCCCCTGCTTCCGCAGGGGTAAACTTGTCCCCGCGAAAGCGGGGAGCAGGGGTCCAGATCGAAAAACTGGATTCCCGCCCATTCGGCTTCGCTCAGGGCAGGCTTTTCGCGGGAATGACAAATACTGCTTCCACAACAGGAACTAAATAGTATAGTATCGCGTTGCGTATGATACATATTGCAGAAAAAACTTGAAAAATATGTCCCCCAATTATATAATTGGAGAAGGGTCTTGAAATATAAGGACTTTTGAGTATTAAATGGAACGTTACTATACAAACAAGAACAGAGGTGTCATTCCCGCGAAAGCGGGAATCCAGAGCCATCTCATCAGTGTTTCCTGGACTCCTGCTTACGCAGGAGTGACAATACGTTTGTTCCATTGTATATTCAAACATCAATAAGTGGAATTGCTAAGGTATAGAAGTGTTTCAAAAAGTGCCGAATGGTAAATGTTAGTTTGGAGAATTCATGATGGGAAACACAAAGGAAATCCGACTTGGTCACTTTCAATGTTGTGAGAGTACCCTTGCCAGTGCTGTTCTTGTGGCAATGCTGTTTTCGACCACCGGCTATGCTCAAAAAGGAATGGGAGACCACGAAGGTATGGCACGAAAGGCAGTGAAGCCGCCCATAGTCCGCATCTCAGGCATATTGCAGGAGATCAAAACACATCCCTGCGAGCGTACGACAGGTAGAGCTCTAATCGGAACTCATCTGATTCTCAAGGACAGCCAGAATAGAGAGTTCAATATCCACTTAGGACCAACCGTGGAGGTTGCCGACATTGTCAAGCGATTGTCGGTCGGGAAGGAGATTGAGATTCTGGTATTCCGTACTGAGAAGATGCCTGCTGACCACCGTGTGGCCACAACCTTGATTCTCGGCGGCCGAACCATTCAGTTGCGTGACTCCATGCTTCGTCCCTCGTGGTCCCGTAGCGGGCGTTATGCAGAGAGTCGCGGCAAGAACAGACGGATGGTAAGACTGGAAGGACAAGTTGGGGTGCGGTATGGATCTGGACGCTGGCGCAGGTGCCAACAGCGTCGATATGGTAACCATAGGTCCCGTGGCTGCTTTAGGAGACGTTTTTCACAGGTGCAGTCGTTTTATTAAATAGGGACAGCTTCACTGTCCCCATTTAAAAACGCTCGGCTGAAAGAGCTGTTTAGGTTATAATCGGTTAAAGTAGCAAACCCTCTTGTTTTATGCTGTTTTGTTCCGTGGGTTAATTGAGGAGATGACAAATGCAAACTGGAAAAACAAAGACAACCGTAGCAGTAACCTTAGTGGTTTTAGTCGGTCTGTTGGGATTTTCGCTGTTGGTTATAGGTGCTTATTCGGCGCCGGCAGCAGCCAGACAGGACACTAAGCCGAGTACTGAAGAATTAAGGGCAGGCAAAAATTTCATTACAACCAAGGTTTACAAAGCCAAAGAGGATGAGCAAATCCTTAAGTTGTTCGAGGGCCTGC
>JAUWBX010000217.1 GCA_030609625.1 Phycisphaerae bacterium | reverse complement strand
CCTTACACTGAATTTATTAAAACACAGAGTTTAGTAAATTGAAGAAAGGAGGCGACATGCCTACTCGACAATATGTTATCCAAACCGAAGAAGCCCCTTCCGGAGTGGCTCTAATTACCGTTGATGATGCCGGTAATAATGTAATTGTGGTAGCTCCGGGTGCGAATAGAATGTTATCTCCGGAAGATATCAAGAGGGCTGAATCAGATATTACTTCATCGGCTGTGTTGGTTGCCCAGCTCGAAGTGCCGTTGGAAACAGTTGAATTCGCCGCTCAGTTAGCGAATAATTGTGGAGTGCCTTTTATCCTGGACCCGGCCCCTGCCCAAGAGCTTCGTCCGGAACTTCTTAAAATGGTGGATGTATTAACGCCAAATGAAACAGAAGCTCAGATTCTCACCGGCATAGAAGTAACGTCTAAAAGAGATTCCGCCCGCACGGCAGCAAAGAAGTTATTGGAATGCGGAGTCAAGTCAGTTATCTTAACTATGGGGGCGAAGGGTTTTTTGTTGGCCTCCGATAAAATGATGGAATTTGTCCCTGCCGTAAAAGTAGATGCTGTCGATGCCACAGCGGCTGGAGACGCTTTTACCGGAAGCCTGGCGGTTGGCCTGGCTCAAGGCAGGGAGCTTTTCGATGCCGCCTTGTTCGCTAATCAGGTGGCGGCCCTGTCTGTTACTAAAATGGGAGCACAATCTTCGATGCCTACCAGAGAAGCGGTAGAAAGTTTTGTAAGGACGGTTCGCGAACCACCCCTACTGAAGGAGTAAACGATGCGAAAGTATAACAGGTCAATTATTAGTGTTCTTATCTTTTGTGCTTTGATTTTTTCAATCCTGCCGGTTGGCTGTAAGCAGCGCAAGACGGACAAGCCGAGAATTGCTTTGATAATGAAGTCTCTGGCCAACGAGTTTTTTAAGACGATGGAGGAAGGCGCCCGCGCGCACCATAAAGAGCACGAGGATGAGTACGAGCTTACGGTGGTCGGCATTAAGGACGAACAGGATGTAGCCAGGCAAGTTGACTACGTTGAATTGAAGATTGCTCAAGGTGTGGACGCTATAGTGATTGCACCGGCTGATTCCAAGGCCCTGGTGCCCGTATGTAAGCGGGCAATGGATGCGGGTATTATAGTGGTCAATATTGATAACAAATTCGACGCCGCCGTGTTAGCGGACAAGGGTGTTAAGATTCCCTTTGTCGGGCCGGACAATCGTAAAGGCGCAAGGCTTGCCGGCGAATACTTAGCGAGCAAACTAAGGCCGGGGGACAAAGTGGCAATTATCGAAGGAATACCCAACGCATTCAATGGGATTCAGCGCAAGCTTGGTTTCGAGGATGCGATGAAGGCAGGCGGAATGAGCATCGTCAGCTCCCAGTCAGGATACTGGGAGACGGCAAAGGCGGAACCGATTGTTTCAGCATTGATTACGGAGTATGCAGACCTCAAGGCCGTCCTCTGCGCCAATGACAGTATGGCCCTCGGTGCGATAGCGGCAATTAAGGCAGGCGGCAAGTCCGACGATATTTTAGTCATCGGTTTCGACAACATCTCAGCGGTGAAAAGATTGCTTAAAGAGGGAAAGATTTTGTGCACGGTTGACCAGCACGCGGACAAGCTTGCCCTGTACGGTATCGAGTACGCCCTTGAGATGCTCAAGGGAAAGGGTGCGCCTTCAGATAAAGAAACTCCCGTTGAGCTTATTACCCCGCACCAATTGCTTCTCGGCGAAAGCCTTTCCCCTCAGATGGCATATCGAAACGACCCGGGTTCAATTGGTGCGGGGGAAACCCTCAAATGAAATCCGCAACGAGTGGAACAGTTTTTAGAGCTTGCGACATTGACAAATCATTCCCAGGTGTGCAGGCGCTTTCTGCGGTGGATTTTGATTTGAGGGCCGGTGAGGTTCATGCTCTTGTAGGTGAGAACGGTGCCGGCAAAAGTACGCTGATGAGCATTATAGCTGGTGTCCAGAAGCCCGACTCGGGACAAATGTGTCTTTACGAGCAGCAATACGAGCCGAACGGCAGGGCAGATGCCGAAGCACATGGCATCCGGATGGTAATGCAGGAGCTCCATCTTATATCCAATCTGAGCGTTGCCGAGAACATTTTTATCGAGAAACTGCCCAACAGATTTGGGATTATTGATTATGATAAGCTTAACGGCGCCGCAAGAAAAATTATGAAACAGGTAGGCCTTGGAGACGTTGACCCTGATGTGCCTGTAAGATTGCTGGGAGTTGGGCAGCAGCAAATGGTTGAGATAGCAGCAGGACTATCGCGGCGGTGCCGGATACTGGTACTGGACGAGCCGACCGCGTCACTTACCGACCGGGAGATAGAGCTTCTTTTCACTCAAATCAGGAAACTCAAGGCCGAAGGGGTCGGCATCATCTATATCTCGCACCGCATCGAAGAGGTCACTCGGATAGCGGACCGTGTTACGGTGTTGCGAGACGGAAAGGTCATTTCAACTAATCCGACAAGCGAATTGAGCGTTAGCGATATTATCCTTATGATGGTTGGGCGCGACTTAGAGCACGAGCAATTGCGGCACGGCTCGAAAGCGGGTCAGGTAGCACTTCGTGTTGTCGGACTTACACGGGGCCGGAAGGTCAGAGATGTTAGCTTTGAGGTTCGCCGGGGTGAGATTCTCGGCGTGGTAGGGCTGATGGGCTCCGGCCGGACAGAGACGATGCGCGCGGTGTTCGGCGCAGACCGGCCTGACAGCGGCAAGATATTTCTATACGGTGCAGGCGAACCGGTAGAAATACGCATGCCCCGTGATGCGGTACGCAACGGCATCGCTTTGGTTACTGAAGACCGCAAAGAGCAGGGACTGCTGTCAGCTCTTGCTGTGCGTGTTAATATCTCGCTGACACGATTACGCGACGTCAGCCGATTCGGCTGGATGGACATAGCTGAGGAGCAGTCTGTTGCGGATAGGTATATCGCTGCGTTGGGTATTCGCTGTTCCTCCAATGAGCAGACAGTCGGGGAATTGAGCGGAGGCAACCAGCAGAAAGTAGTCATCGCGAAATGGTTATACAGGGACTGCGATGTTCTTATCTTTGATGAGCCGACCAGAGGCATCGATGTCGGGGCCAAATTCGAGATATACCACATGCTCGCGGAGCTGGCGGAGAAAGGAAAGGCTGTCATCGTAGTTTCGTCGGACACCAAGGAGCTTATGGCTGTTTGCGACCGTATTATGGTAATGTCGGCTGGCCGGGTTGCAGCCACGTTTGGCAGGAACGAATGGAGCCAGGAAAAGATAATGTCTGCCGCCTTTAGCGAATACGTAGGCGTCTGAGCAGAGACTAAAAGAAGTTTATGCGAAAAAAGATAATAAAAAAGAGCATAGCGGATCTGCCGGCTTTTGTTACGGATTATATCGGTATGGCACTGGCGCTGGCCCTGCTGTTAGTCATATTCGGTCTTTCCGCCAGGAACTTTTTTACCCTTACGACCTTCAGGACAATCGCCAACCAGGTCCCGGACATAACCATCGTGGCTGTGGGGATGACCTTCGTGTTAATAATTGCCGGGATAGATTTGTCGGTGGGTTCGGTTATGGCTTTGGCCGGTGCGGTGTTAGGTCTTTCTCTGGTCGAATTCAATTTTCCGCTCCCGGCAGCGATTGTCATGTGCCTTGCGGTGGGCATTCTTTGCGGTGCGGCCAATGGTCTGGTGATAGTACGGTGGAGGCTGCCGGCTTTTATCGTTACGTTAGGGATGCTGGAAATCGCGCGAGGCGGAGCTTACCTTGTAACCGAATCACGGACCATATATATCGGCGGGCCTGTGGAAGTAATCACCGATGCCTCAATTTTAGGGTTTTCCCTTCCATTTATCGTGGCCGTCGCGATTGTGGTCGCGGGGCAGTTGGTTCTCTCACGCACTGTTTTCGGGCGCTATCTGATAGCCATCGGCACAAACGAAGAGGCGGTTCGACTGTCTGGAATCGACCCGCGTCCGCTTAAACTTGCAGTCTTTGTTCTGTGCGGCTTTCTAACATCCATAGCAGCGGTGATACACACGGCGCGGCTGTCATCAGCCAATCCCAACGCCGGTTACGGTTTGGAGCTCCAGGCCATCGCAGCGGTAGTCATCGGAGGCACGAGCCTGATGGGCGGTCGCGGGTCGGTAGTAAGCTCGTTCTTCGGCGTGCTTATCATTGCGGTTTTAGGTACCGGCCTGGCACAGATTGGGGCGCAGGAATCGACTAAACGGCTTATCACAGGCTGCGTTATTGTGGCGGCTGTCATCCTGGACCACTACCGCCATCGGATTCGCAAATCACAAAAACAAGTGCTCGTCTCGGCGAAGGCCAAGCCGTAGCGGGGTAATTTGTGTAATTAGAATACACCGAAACAGCTTTTTTTTAGTATTTTTGACGTTTTCTACAATATATTTGCTATCCGGATGATAGTTACTTGACAAATTGTGTAAGATATGGATAATAGTAGTAGAGGTGATTTTACATTCAAATACTATGGAGAGAAAACGATGCGGGTGCTTGTAAAACAAAGTGACGGCACTGCCAGAGAACTCCAGTTCACCGAAGGCCCTATTTCTATTGGCAGGGCAGCCAACAACCGGGTTTTTTTGCCTAATGAAGGGGTCTCGAGAGAGCACGCGGTAATCCGCAGCACGGGTGGTGGAAAATGGATAATTGAGGACTTAGGCTCGGCGAACAAAACGTATCTGAACAATAAAGAAGTAATCCAGAAGGCCCAAATCAAACACGGCGATTGTCTTCGTATAATTGATTTTACCCTCGAAATTATTCTCGAAGAAGACTCTGTGTCTGAGGCACCGATTCATGCGGAGGATACGCTTCATCTTGAGGCATCACTGACAGTTCCAAAGCACGAAACTGTAGTAAGAAGACCGGATGCCCAGCACGCCCCGGCTATGAGATTGGCGGCCAGGAGGTTGTCGGATTTTTCGAAGGCAACCGAGAGTATATTTGAAGCCGGCAGCCTCGATGGGCTATTGTTGACCTTGTTGGATATTACTTTAGAGCAGTTCGATGCGTACCATGTCTGGTGTGCTTTGAGAAAGCAACCTGCCGGCCCGATGACCTGTCACGCTGGTAAAAAACAAGACGGCTCACCGATCC
>JAUWBX010000007.1 GCA_030609625.1 Phycisphaerae bacterium | reverse complement strand
ACTCCCTCAAGCTCGCAGAGCAAATAGGCCACGTGATGGAGCTAAGCGATGGCCTGTTGAGAGACAGGAGCCGGGGATGAGTTTGTGGAAGCTTGCTAAAAGAAGTCTTGGCTTTTATTGGCGAACAAATTTGGGCGTTCTGCTGGCCGTTATGGTGAGCGGCGTTGTTCTGACTGGTGCGCTGGTTATAGGTGATTCAGTGCATTACAGTCTTAAAATGATGGTAAAAGCTCGATTAGGCGCAACCCAGTTGGCTCTTGTCCCCCAGAACAGATTCTTTAGGGCTGAATTGGCGGACGAGCTGGCTGCAGAGCTTAATGCCGTGGTAGCGCCTGTGTTGAAGTTACGAGGGCTGATTGCCAACGACGATGGCGCAAGGCGAGCAAACAGAATTGAGGTGCTCGGTGTTGACCAACGTTTTTTTAAAGTCGGAGCAGCGCAAAATCCCTTTGGAGATAATTGGGGCGAGGCGATTATCTTAAACAAACCGTTGGCGGCAAAGCTTGGTGTTGGAGTTGGGGACGAGGTTGTGCTGCGAATTGAAAAGCCGTCTCTTATGCCGCGTGACGTACCGCTGACGCCGGATTCTGGTCTGTCCATCGCATTTCGTTTGGTAGTAAAAGCAGTTGCCGGCCAATCAGACTTTGGCCGCTTCAGTTTACAGGCCAATCAGGTTACACCGTTGAATGTATTTGTGCCGTTGCAATGGCTGCAGGAAAAGCTCGACCGCAGCGCCCAGGCCAACACGCTGCTAATCGCCGCGGATGCGGAAGCTAACTTAACGATTGAAAAAGCAAATGGAGCTCTGGAGAAATGTTGGCAGCTTGCTGATGCAGATATTGAACTTCGCTGGTTAAAGCACAAGGATATGTTTGAGATGCGCAGCAGACGTGTATTCATTGATGAATCTATTACCGCCGCCACTATCAATACAAGTGATGAATCTTTCGGCGTCTTGACCTATTTCGTGAACGAATTAAGTTCAGGTGACAGAACAAACCCATATTCAATGGTAGCTGCTGTGAGCCAATCGGCAGACGCTGGTGGTCTTATACCGGATGATATGCAGGATAATGAAATTCTAATCAACCAGTGGCTTGCTGAGGACCTCAATGCTAAAGAGGGGGATGAAATTGAACTTACTTATTTTGTTCTCGGGTCGATGAGGGCGCTTCGGGAGGAAAAAACCAGCTTTCGAATTAAGGCAATACTGTCAATGGACAATCCGGCGATGGACCCTAATTTAATGCCGGATTTCCCGGGCCTGGCCGATGCAAAAAACTGTAGAGATTGGGACCCCGGAATCGCAATTGACCTTGATAAGATACGCCAGCGCGATGAGGATTATTGGCAGCAGTATCGTGGTACGCCAAAGGCCTTTGTTACACTCAGAGCCGGCCAAAAGATGTGGGCTAACAGGTATGGAAATTTAACTGCGGTGCGCTATCCGCTAAGCAGTGGGTCATCAGAGGATATAGCCGGCAGGTTATTAAAAAATGTTAACCCTGCTTCAGTAGGACTGTTTTTTCAATCGGTGCGTGCACGCGGTATAAAAGCAGGAGACCAGGCCACTGATTTCGGCCAGCTTTTCCTCGGTCTTAGTATGTTTCTTATTATAGCGGCTTTGATTCTGATGGGGCTTCTTTTTGTATTTGGTATTGAAAGCCGCAGCGAACAGGTTGGAATGTTACTGGCGGTGGGATTCTCACCGAAGCTGGTAAGACGGCTGTTATTTATCGAAGGCGGCATATTGGCCGTACTGGGAGTTGTTGGGGGCACTGCAGCGGGACTGCTCTATACGAAAGCTATGATTTACGGACTTGAAACGGTATGGCAGAAAGCGGTAAGCGGTTCAACAATATATTTTTATGCAAAACCATTTACCTTGATTGAGGGGGCATTGGGTGCGGTAGCTGTTTCTCTGATTGCAATATGGTTGACCTTGCGCAAACAGGTATCCCGGCCGGCTCGTGAGCTTCTTGCCGGCGGACTGGAATGGCAATTCTTAACGGCCAGGCATATCTCGAAAGGTAAAATCGGATTATGTATAGCGGCAGTAGCAGTAGTTGGGGCGGTGCTGCTACTTGGTATCATGGGCAACGCTGATAGTGCCGCTGTCGCCGGGGTATTTTTCGGAGCGGGTGCTCTGCTTTTGATCGCCGGACTTGGATTAACTCAGGCCTTATTGAAGATTATAGCGGGTAGTTGGAACAAAGCGTTAACATCCCTGGCTGGTTTGGGATTGCGCAATTCAACCAGACGAAGCGGGCGGAGCTTGGCGGTTGTAGGGTTGCTTGCGTGTGGGATTTTTCTGGTTATTGCGGTTGGGGCAAACAGGCATAATCCATTAGCTCAGGTTCAGAAACGGGATTCAGGTACGGGGGGCTTTACACTATTTGGTGAATCAACTATAAGTATCCTCTACGATTTGAACAGCCCATCCGGACGTCAATCGATGGGTCTGGATGATAATGTGCTGGAAGGTGTGCAGATAATTCAGTTGCGCGTACATGAGGGGGATGATGCAAGCTGTCTAAACCTCAATCGAGCACAGATGCCGCAATTATTGGGACTACAGCCTGACCAATTGCAGAAACGTTTTACCTTCACCAAGACAATCAAGACTCAAGACACAAGACCCAAGACCTGAGTCTGAAGTCCGGAGTCTGGAGTCTGGATGGGATTTACTTAGTGAGAATCTCGGCAACAATGTGGTGCCGGCTGTTGGTGATTATGCGACCATATACTGGGCACTCGGTAAGTCCGTCGGAGATGAGCTTGATTATATTGACGAAAAGGGCAGAAGATTTCGGCTGCTTCTGGTTGGAATGTTGAAGAACTCAATTTTGCAGGGAAGTTTAATTATTTCTGAAGATGAGTTTATCAAACGCTTCCCGTCGGAGGACGGATACAGGATGTTTCTTATTGACGTGGCACGGCCATCTTGGCCGTGTTTTCACGGGCTGGAAGCCCGTGCCACGACGAGAATCGAAGCGGTGGCTGGTGAACTTTCTGCACGATTAAGAGATTTCGGCCTGGCACTTACGCCGGCCACCCAGCGATTGGCAGAATTTAATGCCGTTGAGAATACATATCTGTCGATATTTCAGTTGTTAGGCGGTTTAGGGCTGCTCCTGGCTTCTGTGGGGCTTGGGCTGGTAGTGCTTCGCAACGTGCTTGAGAGGCGAGGTGAGCTTGCAATGCTGCAGGCGGTGGGATTTGACAAAGCCGAACTTAAGCGGATGGTGTTTTACGAGCATGGAGGGCTTCTGATAGGTGGTTTGGCCTGTGGAATTATCGCTGCGATGGTAGCAGTGAGCCCTGCCCTGAAATCACCCGGAGCGCATATCCCGTATTTTTCATTAGTGTTGACGATTGCTGCTATAGCAATCAGCGGTATAGTGTGGATATGGATTGCGACGGCCTTTGCGCTCAGCGGTAAAATGTTGGACGCGTTAAGAAATGAATAGCTGCTGGAAGGTCTTGATGAGGAAAGTATGAAGGAATCTACTATTGCAAAGGCATTACCCGTTGGCTTAGCCATTGTTGGAGTGGTATTGCTGTATGTATGGCTTAGTGCCGATGCAGCGATAGACCTCACAGAGCGTCTGCCTATTGCACATGATATTCCACAAGCGCCCTCGGATGCTAATGGTGTAGAGCTGCGTGGTGAGTTTGTCCAGTTCGATGGTGTGCCGTCGGATTTGCCCGGTGCCTGGCCGCGGTTCAGGGGGGCGAACCTCGACGCAATAAGCAGTGATGAGAATGTTACCCTGGCAAGAACTTGGCCGGTAAATGGACCCAAAGTCCTCTGGTCTATTGATGTTGGAGAAGGTTACGCTGGTGCGGCAGTCCTGGGGGGACGAGTATATGTTTTGGATTATGACCGAGAAAAACAGGCTGATGCCGTTCGATGCTTGTCACTTGCTGACGGCAAAGAAATCTGGCGGTATTCTTATCCGGTTAAGGTCAAACGCAATCACGGAATGAGCCGAACTGTGCCGGCGGTAACAGATAAGTACGTTGTAACATTGGGGCCGAAATGTCACGTAACATGTCTGGATTCAGTCACTGGACAATTTCACTGGATACTGGATTTGGTGAAGGATTTTGGGGCGAAGGTGCCGCCGTGGTATGCCGGACAGTGTCCGCTTATTGATGATGGCAAAGCGATAATCGCCGTCGGAGGCGAATCGCTGATGATGGCGGTGGATTGTCAGACAGGCGAGGTTGTGTGGCAAAGTCCAAATCCTAAACGCTGGGTGATGACGCATTCATCTGTAGTACCGGTTGAATTTGCCGGCAGGCGTATGTATGTCTATTGCGCCAGCGGAGGCGTGGTCGGCGTTTCGGCAGAGGACGGCAGCATTCTTTGGGAAATCACCGAGTGGAAGATTCGTATCGCAAATGTGCCGACACCTGTGATGGCCGATGATGGACTTATTTTTCTATCGGGCGGCTACAACGCAGGAAGCATGATGCTGAAGTTAAGCCGGGACGCAGAGACGATAAGCGCACAGCCGGTTTTTAGGCTCGAGCCGGAGGTGTTTGGCTCAGAGCAACATACCCCCATTTTTTATAATGGCTATATTTACGGAGTTCGACCGGATAAGCAATTGACCTGTCTCGACCTGGACGGCAACGTTGTGTGGACCAGCACAAGTGCTCATCGTTTCGGACTTGGGCCATATACAATTGCTAACGGCCTTATATATGTTATGAACGACTCCGGCTTGTTGACTCTGGCAGAGGCAACGCCGAACGGATATGTTCAACTTACCCAAGCCAGGGTGCTGGAGGGGCCGGATGCATGGGGGGCTATGGCGATTGTATCCGGCAGATTGATTTTACGTGATTTGAACCGAATGATATGTATTGATATTACTGAAGAAGTAAACTAAAGTGCCTAAAGTGACACGTAAGTGTCATCCTGATGCGAAGCCGAAGGATCTGGCCAACGAAAAATCCCGATGTATCGGGATTCACTTCGCTGCGCGGAGCCTGTCCTCGAGCGAAGCGAGGGGTTCGGAATGACAGCAAAGCTGTCACTTTAGGCACTTTAAATTATGGAAATACAATGAATGCAAATAGAATTTTTATAGGCGTACTTATTGGGCTTGCTGTTGTCATTGCCGTGGTTGCACTGGTACTGCTTGATACGACAGGTAAAAAAGGCAGCGGCCTTGGCAAAGAGTATCTCTATGACGTTAAAGACCTGGCGAAGATTGACCCGAACCTGATTCTCTATGAAGAATCGGCCCAGTCTCTCAGTACCGGCTTTACTGATTCCCACGGTATTGCGTTGGATTCCCAGGGGTCTATCTACATAGCTGGTGATAGGGCCATTCGTATATTTGCCCAAAGCGGTAATTTGCTCGACGAGATTGAGCTTACTGATGCCCCACGATGCTTGACAGTTGCCGATGATGATAAGATATATATCGGAATTACCAACCATGTGGAAGTTTATGGTCAGCAGGGAAAACGTCTGGCAAGCTGGGACAGTCTCGGCGAAAGGGCCGTGTTGACCAGTATCGCCGTTTCAAAGAGCGATGTGCTCGTTGCTGATGCGGGTAACCGTATCGTTCTGCGTTATGACATTACCGGCAGATTGATTAACCGTATCGGCGCCAAAGATAAAGAGCGAAATATCCCGGGCTTTGTCATACCGAGTCCTTATTTCGACCTTGCAGTTAGTCGTGACGGCCTTTTGCGAGTGGTCAATCCCGGCCTTCGTCGCATTGAGGCATATACATTTGACGGTGACCTTGAATTCTGGTGGGGCAAGTTTTCATCGGCCGTGGAAGGTTTTTGCGGCTGCTGTAATCCGGTGAATTTTGCCATACTCGAAAATGAGAGCTTTGTTACCTGCGAGAAAGGCCTGATACGCGTCAAGATTTACGACCCTGAAGGTGCTTTTGTCTGTGTTGTGGCTGGGCCGGAACAATTGATTGAAGGTGGTGCCTCACGTGTTTCTGAATTCGGCGCGGGGTCTCAGACTGGAGGCTTTGATGTGGCGGTTGACGCCCAGGGGAGGATTTTTATTCTGGATACAATTAACAATGTTGTGAGAATATTTACTAAGGTTAAGGCAGGACAATGAGCAAGCACTGTGGTGAAAAAGTACAAAATCGACGGGAACTGCTTACAACAGTCCTACGGTATGCGACTTTGGGAACGCTGGGAGCAATCGGCGGGGGTATTTTTGCTAAAAGACGCAGATTAGTACAGGACGGTATTTGTATAAATAGTGGAATTTGCAAAGGCTGTGGGATTTTTGAGCAGTGTGGTCTGCCCCAGGCTTTATCAGCAAAACAAATTTTAACGAGAATGGATGATGAGCGAAAATAAAAACGATATTACCAGACGCCATCTCTTAAGAGACGGTCTTTGGGGCGGATGTTTAGCCGGCCTTGGTGGGTTAGCGGGCTTCCTGGTTGGCAAGCTCAAAAAGACTAATACCGTCTGGCAGATTGACCCCTACACCTGTATTGCGTGCGGTAACTGTGCAACTTATTGCGTATTGGAAGAGTCGGCGGTTAAGTGTGTGCACGCCTTTGCTGTGTGTGGATACTGTAAAATATGTTTCGGCTTTTTCGGGCCGGAGCCTGTTGAAATCAACGAGGGCGCCGAAAATCAACTTTGTCCGACAGGTGCCATAACACGTACCTTTGTGGAGGAGCCCTATTACGAATACACTATCGACGAATCACTGTGTAACGGTTGCGGCAAATGTGTAAAGGGATGTAACACCTTTGGAAATGGGGCACTGTTTCTCCAGGTGCGTCACGACCGCTGTTTGAATTGTAATGAGTGTTCGATTGCCGCAGCTTGTCCTTCGGGGGCATTTAAGCGGGTTCCCGCTGATGAGCCTTACATGCTTAAGGAGGCGGGTCACTCTTAATGATGCGTTTTGATAATATCATAATCGGTATGGCTCTGTCCCTAATCTTATGCGGTGTTACAATAGGGGCCGAACGCTTTCCGCCGCCTGATTTTGTCGAGACCGACCATGTAATACCCAGCCCGACTGTCCCCGGCCCGCGTCAGGACATTTACGAATACATAGATGCTGTAGTGCTTTTGGCGGCGCTTGGCTTGTCTTCATATCTGGTCTTGAGGAGGCGCAGCCGACGTGCAATATTTGTTTTGATGGTATTTTCGCTGCTTTACTTCGGCTTTTGGCGAAAGGGCTGTGTCTGTTCGGTAGGAGCCGTTCAGAATATTGTTTTGTCGATTTTTGACCGCGACTACACCGTGCCGATTACCGTTGCAGTGTTTTTCCTGCTGCCGCTTGTCTTTGCGCTGTTTTTCGGAAGGGTCTTCTGTGCAGCGGTATGTCCCCTTGGAGCAATCCAGGATTTGGTATTGTTACGGCCTATCTCGGTGCCGAACTGGCTCGAAAGCGGGCTGCGCTTGTTTGCATACGTTTACTTGGCCGCGGCAGTTCTGTTTGCAGCTACCGGCAGTGCTTTTGTGATATGCAGGTATGACCCGTTTGTCGCATTCTTCCGTTTGAGCGGAAACTTGAATATTTTAATAATTGGTGCCTGCTTGCTGGTCATTAGCGTCTTCATAGGACGTCCTTACTGCCGATTTATCTGCCCCTACGGAGTACTGCTAAGACAGTTATCACGGCTCTCAAAATGGCGGGTAACCATTACTCCGGATGAATGTATTCAGTGCAGACTGTGTGAAGATTCGTGTCCCTTCGGCGCTATTAAAAAGCCCACAACTGATTGGCCGACAACGGAATATAGCAGGAGTAAGAAAAGACTTGCCATTCTGATTCTTCTTTTGCCTGTCCTGATGTTTTTGTGTGGCTGGGCAAGTTCAGGCCTAAAGACGGTAACATCCCGCATGCACGCAACAGTCAGATTAGCTGAGCGTATCTATTTGGAAGATACCGGCAAAGTCGAAGGCACTACGGACGCCAGCCTGGCCTTCAGAGCAACTGGCAAAGAGCAAAAAGAGCTTTACGCTGATGCTTCAAATATCAGGGCCGAGTTCAAACTGGGCGGTTGGTTCTTTGGAGGATTTGTAGGGCTGGTGATTGGCCTTAAGCTAATTGCCGTTTCCGTCTGGCGGAAAAGAACCGACTATGAAGCCGGCAGGGCGGGTTGCCTGGCGTGTGGCCGCTGTTTCCAATATTGCCCCAAAGAGCATGAGAGATTGAAGAAAATAAAAGAGGCAAGAGCTAAATACTAATGGAATCTCATACTGACAAAACTTCTCAAAGTATCGAAGCATTAAGCCCCTGGTATCGAAGTGCAATTACAACAGCCGTTGTTTGCGCGGCTTTTTCTCTTATTGTACTTTCACTTTTTATTATCAATTATGTTCGGGGCAGGATAATTGACCTTAGGTGGGAAACACAGTCAGAGAATCTGAAAATAGAGCTTCGCAGGGATACTGACGATAAGCAGCTTTTATTGCGGATTCGCCAATTGGATTTACAATTCAGACGGCATAGAATACGACGGCTGGATTTCTCTCGCAAAGGTAGTTTCCTGCTTTTTGGCAGTGTAGTGATATTCTTGATAGCTCTAAAGTGTGCGGACACTTTCAAAAAGAAAGTGCCGGCGCCACAGTTACCTGGTGATAGACGCAGCGAGCAGCTTCGCCAGGCAGCGCTGGCTCGATGGGCTGTAATCGCTGGTTTAGCAGTACTTGGCTCAGGGACGTTAATTCTTGCAATGAGCACCGATATTGATTTTGGCGGAACCGGCGCAGCGATTACTTCCTATCCTTCGGCCGAGCAGATTAGTAAGAATTGGCCCAGCTTTCGTGGTCATGACGGACTCGGAATAAGTGCTTATACAAATGTGCCTGCTGGCTGGAATGGCAAAACCGGTGATGGGATTCTCTGGAAAACCAGGATACCGCTTCCGGGGAATAGTTCACCGGTCATCTGGGACGATCGCGTTTTCCTCTCCGGCGGCGACCCGAACGAACTCCGGGTATTCTGCTTTGACGCAGTTTCGGGCAGGCTTCTTTGGACGGGGGACGTTACCCGCGCGCCTCTAAAAAGCGATGAAGAACCATTTGAAGTAATGGAAGATACCGGTTTTGCTGCCCCTACGGTGGTAACGGATGGCCGACGGGTCTATGCCATCTTCGCAACCGGGGACATTGGCTGTTTTGATTTTAACGGCAAACGCATCTGGACCAGAAGTCTGGGAATCCCCGACAGCTCCTACGGCTATGCCTCTTCACTTGCGATGTATCGAAATCTGGTTTTGATTCAATTTGACCAGGGAGGTCCGGATGACGGAATATCAAGATTGATAGCTTTGGATGGGGTCACGGGTCAAACTGTCTGGGAGAAGAAACGGCCGGTCCCGAATTCATGGTCTTCACCAATAGTAACCAAAATCGGTAATGAGGTTCAACTGCTAACTTGCGGCGACCCCTGGGTTATAGCATACGACCCGGCTAAAGGCACAGAACTCTGGCGGGTGAAGTGCCTGGCTGGTGACATTGCACCATCGCCAATCTATGCTAACCCCGTTAGAGACCCAACGGAAAAAGTCTCTAACAGGGCTAACGGACTGGTATTTGCCATAGAACCATACAGTAAACTGGTTGCCATCCGTCCGGATGGCCGGGGTGACGTTACCGAAACCCATATTGCCTGGAGCCTCGAGGAGGGCGCTCCGGATATTTGCTCGCCGGTCAGTAATGGTGAGCTGATATTTCTGCTGGCTACTGAGGGATTCCTTACCTGCTATAAGGTCGCAGACGGAAAAAGGTTGTGGGAGCAGGACTTGAGAGAGAATTTCTTTGCTTCGCCGAGTCTGGTTCTGGCCCCTGCGTCTAGCGACGCAAGTCGGGGCAGCGGGGGAGGTAAGCTGTATCTCCTGACCGAGGAGGGTATTATGTTCATCGTTCAGGCCGGGCCCGAATATAAGGAACTAACCAGATGTGAGCTGGGTGAGGACTGTCATGCATCGCCGGCTTTTGCCGATGGTCGCATCTATATACGAGGACTGGAGAACCTATACTGCATAGGAAAGAAAAACCAATGAGCTAAAGTGAACTAAAATAAAAAATAATCCATAACTTTAGGCACTTTAGACACTTTTAACTTTAGGCACTTTGAATATGGATGAGTTGGATTTGACATTTGTGGACCAGGCCGTTGAGAAAATCGGCACCGGGCCAGAGAAGGTGCTTGAGCTCTTGCAGGCCGTCCAGGAACACTTTCGCTATCTGCCCAATGAAGCTCTTGAGCGGGTCTGTGAGCTGACGCAGATTTCCCCTGCTTCGATTGCCGGTGTTTCCACTTTCTACAGCCAGTTTAGACATCGTCCCGCCGGTCGTCATATTATTCGAGTTTGCATCGGGACAGCCTGCCACGTTAAGGGCGGTGGACAAGTTTATGACGCTTTTAAGCGGCAGCTCGGCATCGGCGAAGAAGAGGATACAGACCCGCAGAAGCTCTTTACCGTTGAGAAGGTGGCGTGTCTGGGATGCTGTATGCTCGCGCCTGTGATACAGATTCAGGGCCAGGCAATACAGATTGATAGTATCACATACGGCCACCTCAGCAGCGAGCAGGTTCCGGTGGTGCTGAGAGATTTTCTCGAGCAGCAAAAGGCTTCCGCTTTGCAGGCGGACAAGCCGGAATCTCTAAGAGAGATAATGGACTTGGGAGAAATCCGGATTTGCCTGTGTTCAAGTTGTGTTGCCGGTGGCAGTGGCAAGGTATATAAGGCATTAAGAAAGGCTGTTAAAGAAACGGGTGTTCGGGCTGTGGTAAAAAGTGTGGGCTGTTCGGGGATGTCCTACCTGGTACCGCTTGTAGAAGTGGTTTTGGCTGACGGGACTTCATTCCGCTATGCACGAATCCAGCCAGCCGATGCCAGAGCCATTGTGCTCAGGCATTTTAAACCAAAACAAATTGGGCGGAAAATCAAAAATGCCGTCTCCACAATGCTCGATAAGATACTTACCGACAAGGCCTGGGAGCCGGTTACACGTTATTCGATAGATGTGCGCGACCGGCCGATGGCGGGCTTTCTGGATAAACAATTACATATTGCTACCGAAAACTACGGAGACATTGACCCGATTGACCTCGATGAATATGTTCGCAATGACGGGTTCGAGGCGCTGCAAAGGTGTCTAAGCCAGATGGGCCCGAAGGAAGTTATTACGGAGATTGAACGCAGTGGGCTTCGCGGAAGGGGAGGTGCTGGTTACTCGACATATCTTAAATGGTCTGCCGTTTCTGATAGCAGGTCCAAAAAGAAATACGTCATTTGCAATGGTGATGAGGGTGACCCCGGCGCCTTTATGGACAGGATGTTGATGGAGTCGTATCCTTACCGCATTATCGAAGGCATCACAATAGCTGCGTATTCAGTCGGGGCCGACGAGGGCTATTTGTATATTCGTGCCGAGTATCCACTTGCAATCAGGCGAATGAGCCAGGCGATAGACAATGCCGCCCAGCGTGGGTTTCTTGGTGATGATATTGTAAAAAGCGGATTTTCGCTGCGTTTGAAAATAATAGCCGGCGCCGGTGCATTTGTTTGCGGTGAAGAGACCGCGCTTATAGCCAGCATAGAAGGCCGGCGAGGTATGCCCCGACTGAGGCCGCCATATCCGGTGGAAAGTGGGCTTTGGGGCAAACCAACGCTTATTAACAACGTCGAAACATACGCCGTGGTGCCGTGGATTATACGCAATGGCCCTGAAGCATTCGCCAGGCTGGGCACGAGCAGCAGTAAGGGGACAAAGGTTTTTGCGCTGGCGGGAAAAGTGGCGAGAGGAGGTCTCATTGAAGTGCCGATGGGCGTTTCCATACACCAGATTATAGAAGATATCGGCGGTGGCATTGCAGGCGATTTAAGACTAAAAGCAGTCCAGGTGGGGGGACCGTCCGGCGGGTGTGTGCCGGCTGAGCTTGCCCATATTCCCGTTGACTTTGAAGCGCTCAACGACGTTGGGGCGATGATGGGTTCCGGCGGTATCGTGGCTCTGGATGAAACCGATTGTATGGTAGATATCGCACGGTATTTCCTGGACTTTACACAGAATCAATCCTGCGGCAAATGTACTTTCTGTAGAATAGGCACCCGCCGAATGCTGGACATTCTCGAACGCTTGTGTAACGGGCAGGGCAAAAAAACCGATATCGAGGAGCTGGAGCATTTGGCCCAAATGGTTCAGAAAACAAGTCTGTGTGGACTTGGCAAAACAGCACCGAATCCGGTTCTTTCAACTATCAAATATTTCCGCGATGAGTACGAAGCACATATCGAGAAACGCTGCCCTGCTGGTAAATGTACAGCCCTTATTACGTATTCGATAACGGATGATTGCATCGGTTGCAGTTTGTGCGCACAGCGCTGCCCGGCTGATGCCATTGAAATGAAACCGTATGAGAAACATGAAATCGACCCTGAAAAGTGTATTCGCTGCGGCACATGCAAGAGTGTGTGTCAATCAAATGCCATTAAGGTTCAGTAAACAATGCCCAAACTGTTCATAGATAATCGTGAAGTTGAAGTTGATAAGGATGCTACAATTCTCGATGCCGCAGGCAAGCTCGGAATCGAGATTCCCACAATGTGTTTCCTGAAAGATTATAAGCCTTCAACCAGTTGCATGATTTGCGTGGTCAAAGTAAATGGTTTGGACAATCTTGTGCCGGCCTGTGGAACTGTTGTTAAAGATGGTATGCGTGTTGAAAGCAGTTCTGACCAGGTCCGTCAGGCAAGGAAAGCTGCTTTGGAATTACTTTTAAGCGACCACGTGGGCGATTGTCTCGGGCCCTGTCAAGTTATATGTCCCGCCCGGATGAACATTCCATTGATGATTCGCCAGATTGCGGCCGGTAAGTTTCGCGAGGCAATTGCTACTGTCAAAAAAGATATCGCATTGCCTGCTGTGTTGGGACGGATTTGTCCGAAGCCTTGTGAAAAAGGATGCAGAAGGGCCGTGTTTGACGAGGCGGTTTCAATCGGTCTTTTGAAACGCTATGTTGCCGACCTCGACTTGCAGTCTTCAAACCCATATTTGCCGTCCTGTAAACCCACGCAGGACAAGCGTGTAGCTATTGTTGGGGCCGGCCCAGCAGGTTTGGCTGCCTCGTATTATCTCCAGCAGGCTGGGTTCCGTTGTACCGTTTTTGATGACCACGAAAAACCCGGCGGCATGCTGCGCTATGCCGTTCCTAAAGAGCATCTTCCAATTGAAGTGCTTAATAAGGAAATCGCGTTAATTGAAAAACTCGGAATGAGATTTAAAGGTCAAACACGAATAGGCACTGATTTATTGATGGAAGATTTGCGAAAGGATTTTGATGCTGTCTTTGTGGCTGTTGGTCAGCGCCGTAAGGCGTCCCCGAGCGGACTAAAGCCCGGTGAAGCCGAGTCGATGGGCATTGAGGCAAGTCCAAATGGCATCACAGTAAACGGCAAAACTTACCAGACGAATCTAACGGGTGTATTTGCAGGTGGAGATGCTGTTCACAAGCGGAGGCTTACGGTACGAGCGGTGGCGGACGGGAAAGAGGCGGCTGTTTCTATCAATCAGTATTTGTCCGGCTCTTCAGTAACCGGACCGGTTAAAGAATTCAATACTCGTATCGGCAAACTAATGGACGGAGAGATTGAGAAATTCTTAGCCTGTGCCGACAAAGCAGAGCGGACGAGCCCTTCAGGAAAAGATGGCGGGTTCACCGACCGGCAGGCCCGCAAAGAAGCGGTACGCTGCCTGCATTGTGATTGTCGAAAGGCTGATACCTGTAAATTGAGGCAATATGCCCGGGACTATGGAGCCAGACCCACCCGGTACAAAGGCGAGCGCCGGCTGTTTACTCAGCAGCTTCAATCCCCCACCAATTGCCACCTGGGCAAAGACTCATCACTGCCCGAGGTGCAAACGGGCGGGTCCGGCTCAATTGGTGCGGGAGATATAATTTATGAAGCCGGCAAGTGTATAGACTGTGGTCTTTGCATACAAACTGCTGCGGCGGCGGGCGAAGAGCTTGGGCTGACCTTTGTAGGCCGTGGCTTTGACGTTCGGGTAGCGGTGCCTTTTGACCGTTCAATAGCACAAGCTCTCAAGCACTCCGCTGACCAATGCGTAAACGCCTGTCCGACGGGAGCATTGGCATTTCGAATATCATTATAGAATTTTGATAAAATTAAGAGATTGACATTCAGAGCAATTTTTTGTATAAGATTTAAAGTAAACTATCATTTTTGGAGAATTTTTGTGAAATCGAGAAAAGTAATTAAAGGTTACGTACAGGCATTGGTCTTTGGACTCAGCATAACTGCAGTTGGGACGGGCTTTTATAGTACTGCCGAGGCGGCAGATTGGCCCAACTACCGGGGGCCTAATTACAACGGAATATCAAACGAAACAGGCTGGAGCGCAACCTGGCCCGAAAGCGGGCCGAAAGTGCTATGGAAAAAATCTATCGGAACAGGATTTGCCTCGATGACTGTAAGTAATGGCCGGGTCTATGCAACGGGCAACATCAAGGATAATGATATACTTTATTGTTTTGATGCTAAAACAGGCAAAGAAATATGGAAGAAATCCTACCCGTGTCCTTTATATAATAAAAACCATGAAGGCGGCCCATCCGCAACACCGACGGTAGATGGTAACGCTGTTTACACCTTCAGCAAAGATGGTGATGCTATCCGTTTCAATGCGGCAACAGGCCAAATAGTGTGGCATAAGAATTTGAACAAGGAATTAGGCTTGAAACACCCCAAGTGGTACTTTGCCAGCTCACCGTTTATAATCGACAACATGGTTATTCTTAATGCAGGTACTTATGGTATTGCTCTTAACAAAGCTGATGGTAGTGTGATATGGGAAAGTGGAAAGGACCCGACAGGATACGCTACGGCGGTGCCTTTCACTATGGGCAACCAAAAATGTGTGGCGATATTTGCGGCCAAAGAAATTGTGGGAATGGTTGTGGCAACGGGGAAAATAGTCTGGCAATTTTCGTGGGAAACAAAATACGAAGCTAATATTGGAGACCCTATCATTTTCGGTAACTTAGTATTCATTTCTTCCGGATATAATCAAGGCTGCGCGCTTTTGAAAATCGAAGGCAGTAACGTTACTGAAGTTTGGCGCAACAAGAACATGCGGAACCATTTCAACAGCTCGGTGCTGTGGAAGGGACATATTT
>JAUWBX010000371.1 GCA_030609625.1 Phycisphaerae bacterium | reverse complement strand
GCAGGCGCGTCAGACAGTATTGGCGGATGCTAAGGAAATGCTGCTGTTTTGTTATGGCTCACTGTTGCGAGATACAGGGCCGGCAAACATCGAGAAATTACGCACGGAGATTCCCGGGTTGTTCAAACTCGCCAAGTTGGTTCGAAACAAACCTATCAAAGGCATTCTTGCTCCAAAGCCGCCGAACAGTGACGCTTATAATGAGCAGTATGTATTCGATTTCGTGGGGATGTTGGGATTGCCGCTCGTGCCGAGCGCAACAATTGACACCGATGCCAAAGCTGCATTTTTCTCGGTTCACGCGCTAAAAGACCCGGACTTCTCTAAGAAACTCAAAAAAATGCTCACCGCTAAAAAGCCCGTGCTGATAACGGATGGACTGGCTGAGCGGTTGGATGGCGTGAATCTTGATAATGACAATTTGACGATACTGAAAGTCAGCGGGAATCCTCGTAGCTTGCTTAAGTTAGCTCGAAAACAGCTCAAACCCATCAGGGACAAATTGTTGGCCCCGTTCGGAATAACATTTGATGCTCCGAACAAAGTGGCTTTGTACTTAATCGGCGAAGATTGCCTGATTATTGAGAATTTCAACGATGAGCCGATTGATGCAGTTCTGGAATTCTCTAAGCCTGTCAGGGCGCGAAAACTGCTGGTTCTGCCGATAGATGGAGATATTAAGTTTTCCTGTAACCGCGGGAGGTTGAATTTTTCCCAAATAACGCCACGAACATTAGTGGCGGTTGAGTATTGACGAACTTTATATGAGGTTAAGGAGGTTAAGTATGACGGCATTGCGTAGAAATAAGCGATTATTGGTACTGTTATTTGCGCTTATCATATTCACAGCGGCATCGCAGGGCGGTGTGGTGTTAGGCGTCGAGGCCCTGGATAAGACGGTATCGCGGAGGGTTATGGCGTTTTATTATCCGTGGTATGGTACGCCTGGTGGCCCGGGCGGGGCCGGCAGGACGGTGCACTGGGGGCGTATTGACACGGCCAACAAGGACATCGAGGCAAGCACTAATTATCCGATACTTGGCGCTTATGACTCGCACGACCCGAAGCTGATAGACCAGCACTGCCGATGGGCCAGGTATGCTAATATCGATACGTTCATTGTCAGTTGGTGGGGCCACAATAGTTTCTCGGACCGTGCGATGGATAAGATTCTCGATGGCTGCCGGCGTAATGGTTTGAGCGCTTGTATCTACTATGAGACTGTTCCGCGGCCGCAGACATCGCAGTCCGCTGCGGATGATATTATCAAGGTTCTAAATAAGTACGGCAAGCATGACGCTTATCTAAAAGTAAACGCAAAGCCGGTGGTATTTGTCTATGGCCGTGCCCTTGGGCAGCTCGGGCTGGATGGCTGGCTCAAGGCTGTCGAACTGGTCAACGAGAAGTACAAAGAAGGTGTTGCGGCAATTGGTGATAAGTTTAGCTATGGTTCGGTTCGTGTTTTTGACGGTGTTCATACCTATAACACAGCCGGTTCGCTCGGGGATATGAAGCCTGCCGAGGCGCGCAAGTGGGCTTCGGGGACATATCAATCCTGGGTGCAATTGGCTGACCAGGCCGGCAAGATTAGTGCCATCACGGTGATTCCCGGCTACGACGACACGAAGATACGCAAGCCTGGTCTTGCTGTTGGCCGCTACGGCGGCAGGCTGTATCGTGTTCAGTGGGAAGAGGCCATCAAGGCCGACCCGCACTGGGTACTGATTACCAGCTTCAATGAATGGCACGAGGGCAGTGAGATAGAGCCGTCAGTACAATACGGACGGGAATATCTTGACCTCACTGCCGAGTATGCCAAAAACTTTAAGGCCAAAAAGCGTGGTATCATTCGCCAGGCTGGTTCTGGAGGGTTATCCATCGAGGAGAAAACCCGGCTGCGCGAGAAGCTTGAGGGACTTCAAATTGGGGTTTTAGCCGGTGCGGATTCGATGGCCTTTTGGTGGCTTCTGGATGTGGGAGTAAGGACGAAGGTTTTGACGTGGGAGGATGTGGCAAGTGGAGATTTGACGGCGCAAAAGTATCCTGTTTTGCTTTACTGTGCGGGGGAGCATTATCGCCGCAGTGTTCACAAAACCGGCGATGTCGATGATGTACTGGTTGGCTATCTGAAAGCGGGTGGCTGTCTTTTGGTCTTGCCTGCGATGCCGTGGCCTTTTTACTACGACCAGAGCGGTCAGGTGGTGAACCGCAGCAGCCAATTTGGCCTGACGTTGCGGATTGGCTGGGAAAGGCCGCCGCGGGGGTCGAGGTTTCATTTCGTTCAACCGAAGCGTTACCTGCCGCATATTTCTGAGCAATTTCCATTTCCTACATCAGGGGACCTTCGCTGGAGGCCGTTCTTTGCCGGCGAGGGCGTCAAACATACTTCGCTGCTGCAATTGCGCGGCGGTGATGAGGATTACCTCGGTGATGCTGTTGCTTATGTTGAGTTGAGCGGAGGTGGGCGAATTCTCTACGTCTGGTTTGGCCTGCTCGACGGTCCTTATGCCGAGGCCTTGCTGTACGATGTATTTGACTTCACAGCCACAAGGCTCGGCCGGTGAAGAAGTGATTTAATGAGGGAGAAATTACGGTTTTTAACGGAACACACAGCTTTTTGGGGGCGGATATTTACTCGTGTTATAAGAAATTATTCCATGAATTATCCACTAACAGGATAATTTTTCAACAATCTATTGCAAATCCAGTGGAATTCGGGCATATTGTTGGTTTGCAGGAGGGCAAATGAAGGCGAATTTGAGTGGAGGCTTTGTGGGCGAATGTAACATCTTTATTAGAAATAAGTTACGGGAAAATGGCTGCGATTCGGACAGATTGGATGAGGCGGCGGCAAAAAATCCCACATATTTTATCCAATATTTTTCAGTATTGCTGAGAAGCGGCTTGAGGAGCGGATTTTGAGTTATCAACAGGTTATCCACAACGCGAAAATGCCCACAGTGGCAATTGTACAGGTCGTCGCAGCACCAACATAGAGCACAAAAGAGGCGATGGGATTGTATAAGTGTTTGTAAATACAGGCTATAAATAAAATAGCGGGCGAGTGAGATATTTGGTATTAAGGACTGGTAAAGAAATTAGGCCTTGACCGCCGGCTTCGGTGCGGGAAAAGATGATTGATGATTTCCGATTGAGAAACGGATTGTGGTGAGCAAATTTTTAGTCTTGACCTTTTTATCGGCCTTTGTTAAAAAAGAGTCCCTGCCGCTTTGTGAAGCAAGGCGAAGCAGCAGAAGTCGAATCAAAATAAACTAAATAGAAGGGAGCTGGATTATGGCAAAAGAAGAGGAAACCCCGGAGCCGACAGAAAAACCCGAGAGCGAAACTCCGAAGCCGGCAGAAAAGCCCGAAGGCGAAATTCCTGCCGAGCAGGAAACAATCGCTGAACAGCCCGAGACTGTTCAAGAAAGTCCGGGAAGCAAGGAGGTCAACAAGGATGCCCGTATGTGGGCGATGATATGCCATCTGGCGGGGCTTGCCGGGCTTGTTGTGCCGGTTGTTGGCTGCATCATAGGGCCATTGATTGTCTGGCAGATAAAGAAGGAAGAATTTTCTTTCGTGGACGAGCAGGGCAAAGAAGCAGTGAACTTCCAGATATCTATGTTGATATATGGGATTGTTGCGGGACTTCTGTGTTTTGTGTGCGTTGGCGTTGTTTTGCTGCCG
>JAUWBX010000295.1 GCA_030609625.1 Phycisphaerae bacterium | reverse complement strand
AATCAGGCGGCCGGTGTTTTCATTTACAACTTCTCTTGCGCCGTCAACATCGAAGGAAACAGCCGGCCTGCCGCAGAGCATTGCCTGGGGCAGAGTGCGCGCAAGCCCTTCCCTCAGCGAGCAGTGGACGAGGATATCAGATGATTGTATCGCGAGCGGGATTTGGCTCGGCGGTAATAGGCCGGTAAATTTAATTCTCTCAGACAATCCCAATTGGCGAACCTGTTGTTTAAAATGCTCGGAAAGATTTCCATCTCCGACAAACAACCAGATGCAGTTTTCAAATCGCTTCGAGAGATGTTTGGCTGATTCGATAATATATTCGTGTCCTTTGAGCATAAACAACCGCGCAATGGTAACGAGCACAATCGCATCTTCGTCGATTCCATACTTTCGGCGAAATTTTCTTTTACGCTCCTGCGAGATTGGCTCTAAGAAATCATCTTCTTCGATAGCCGAATAAGCGGTAACATACTGTTCGGGCCTGCCGATACCAGCAGTGATCGCCTGTGTGGTCATCGCGTTAGCGACGCTGATAAAAAAGTCCGTCCGTTTTGCAGCGGATTTCTCGATAGCAATATAAAATTTATTCAGCCATTGGCTTTGATACTGATGGAAGGCCAGCCCGTGTATTGTGTGCACGACCGCCGGTAAATTTTCCGCCCATTTTCCTTTTAAGCTATAACCTGCAAATCTACCTAATATCCCTGCCTTGGCCGAATGAGTGTGCACAATATCCGGCTGTAACTGCCGCAGAAGTTTCTTGATTTGGAAATAACTTAAAGTATCATTAAGAGGATTTATTGCCCGGCGGAGTCTGTCGAGAACCACTACTTTGTAATTCTGTCCTTTCGTTTGGTTGAAAAGCTCGCCTTCCGGTCCTATGGCCGGCCCGGTAATGAGCGTAACATCGTGCCCTCGTTGTGCTAAGTGCTTACAGGTTATAAGTGTATTTTCTTGCGCCCCGCCGAGTATTAACCTCGTTATGATATGAACAATCTTCAATATGTCCCCTACATACGCTTCAGGCGTATTTTATCCACATCAGGCACAATCCCTGGGCTGGGGCGAGTTGTCCTGCTGCGGTCCGGTCTTTTGCTTCGATAATTTCGTTCATCTTTTCAGGTCTCCATCTGCCCAAGCCTACTTCGACCAGAGTGCCGACTATATTTCTGACCATATTATACAAAAAGCCGTCACCTTCCACCTCAACATGTACCAAATCCTTTTCCCCTTCTTCATTACTAACATCACAACGAAAGATTGTTCGCACTGTGTTCTCTCTTTTATCTGCTGCTGATGCGAAGGATTTAAAATCCTTTTTGCCGAGAAGAAGTTGTGCAGCTTCAGCCATAGCTGTAATGTCGAGTTTTGTGGGCAGATGCCAGCAGTGTCTGATTTGCAGGACCGGCCGTACCGGCCCTGTAAAAATCGTATAGCGGTACAATTTGTTTGTTACCGCGCCCATTAGGTCAAAACCTTCCGGGACATCCACCGCTTCGGTAACTGCAATATCAGCCGGCAGCCGGTCTGTAATTGCCTTGGCCAGATTCTCCGTTGGTATTGGCGAATCGATTTGAATAAGCCCAACCTGCCCCAAAGCGCTTACACCTGCATCGGTTCTGCTTGCCCCGAACAGTCTGACCTCAGAGCCGAGCAGGTCCTGGATTGCATCGGTAGTTACGCCCTGGATGGTCCTTAGCCCCGGCTGAATTTGCCAGCCGTGATATTCGCTACCGTCGTAGGTAATTGTCAGTTTTATATTGCGAACGGCCATTATTACCGATTAGAGCAGCTTTTCCGCAATCTGGACGGCGTTTAGAGCTGCGCCTTTTCGCAACTGGTCCCCGGCGACCCAAATATTGATGCCGCGGTTCTCAGGCACAGACTCATCCTGCCGGATTCGGCCAACCAGGATATCATCTTTGCCCGAAGCGTCAATGGGCATTGGAAACCGGTTATTCTCACGGTCGTCCAACACTGATACGCCCGGTGCCGTTCCCAAAAGGTCCCTGACCTGGTCCGGCGTAATCGCCTCGCTGAACTCAAGATTGATACTCTCACAGTGCGCACGGAATACCGGGATACGAATACACGTACAGGTAATCGCAATATCAGCGCAGTCAAAAATCTTCCTGGTCTCGTTGACCATCTTCATCTCTTCCTGATTGTATCCGTTCGGCCCGAGCGCCGAATTATGGCTGAACACGTTAAACGCTATTTGATACGGAAACGCCTTACAGGTCGGCTCTTTCCCGTCCAGAATCTCACGCGTTTGTTCTTCCAATTCAAGCATCGCCGACGTCCCGGCTCCACTGGCCGCCTGGTACGTGCTCACGACCATTCGTTTGACAGGATTGGCCTTATGCAGCGGCCAGACCGGCACGATACCGATAATTGTCGAGCAGTTCGGATTGGCGATTATGCCTTTATTCTCTGCGATTTTTTGTGGATTTATTTCAGGTATAACCAGCGGGACATCCGGGTCCGTTCTGAATGCCGAGGAGTTATCAACAACGACCGTACCGCCTTCGACCGCAGCGGGCGCAAATTCTCTACTTCGCGCTGCCCCCGCACTGAACAATGCAACATCGACGCGGCCAAAGCTTTTTTTCGTCAATTCTTCAACGATGTATTCTTTGCCTTTGAATTTGATTTTCTTGCCGGCCGATCGGCTGCTCGCTAACATTTTCAAAGAATCGAACGGGAAATCCCGCGCTTCCAGGATTTTTAGAAATTCCTGCCCAACTGCGCCGGTTACGCCCGCAATCGCCAGATTACAACCCATACCTTAAAGCTCCTCAAAATATTCTATTACATACAAACTTAAAGGCAGCCAAACAAGACTGCCCACTAAAGTTCCGAAACAATAATCGGAATATTATAGCGTTTTATCGACAAAATACAACACTCATCATAACATTTTTCGCTCTGACCAGACTACTTCTCTGTCGCATGTAAAATGACGAACTGTCATTCCGAGCGGAGCGCAGCGGAGTCGAGGAATCTATTTTAATAGACCCCTCGACTTTGCTCGGGGTGACGATGGTTCTCAGCACTGTTAGCCATCGATTTAGCTGCGACGAACTACTACTTCTCAATTCTCTGTTCGTTATTCATTATTCGATATTCAACTCCGGATTTCATCCGGAGTTGTTTTTTGCCACACCGCCGCCATTACAGAGGCTGTAATAATGCAGATAAAAACGAAAATCGCCGCCGGTATCGCCGCTTTTTCGCCGAAATGCTTCAACGCCAGCACCGTTCCCAAGCCGGCGTTCTGCATCCCAATCTCAATCGCTAAAGTCCGTCTCCGCCGCACCTCCATCCGAAAAGCCGACCCCACACCATACCCGCCCAACATCCCATAAATATTCAGTATCACCGCCGTGGCCAGAACCAGGCCAGTCACCTGTCCCAGGCGGTCCTTATTAAGCGCTATCACTAATGAGCAAATGAATATGATAAACGTTACCGATATCGCCGGGAAAATCGGCAAAACTTTTTCTATTTTATCTTTGAAGTAATGCCTTACCCCAAACCCTACGAACAACGGCACTATCACCATTTTAATGACACTGAACATCATTTCCCAGAAAGGAACCTTCAAAACCGACCCGGCTAAAATGAATGTCAAGCCCGGCGTCAACAGCGGACACAACAGCGTAGAAACAGTTGTTAGCGAAACCGAATACGCCGTGTCCGCCTTGGCGATATAGCTCATCACGTTACTTGCCATCGCTCCGGGCGCCGAGCCGGTCAGTATTAATCCAACTGCAATCTCGGCTTCCAATCCAAACAGCTTCGCCAGCACAAACGCCCCCAATGGCATAATACTAAACTGCGCAGCCGAACCGATTAAAACGATAATCGGCCTTTGTGCGATTCGTTTGAAATCTTTTATTTGCAGAACCGCCCCAATCCCGAACATCGTAAGCGCGAAGAACCAATCCATATAGTCCCTCAACGCCACAAAGGGCTTGGGAGCCAGATACGCCACCACCCCAAACGCAATCACCCACACCGCAAAATACTTCGTATAAAAGACTAATACCTTCTTCAACATATCGGAAAGTATAAACCCCCGCTAATCTGGTGACAATCTCAAATACTTAACTCCGGCTTCTGAACGGGGCTGTAAGTTCATAAATCTCTTGATTTTTCCCTTTTGGGTGTTATCTTTCTTCTATGATGGACTTTGTTGTGGAGGCTAAATGGCTCAGAACTCAAAAATTGAATGGACTGAATCCACTTGGAACCCGGTTACCGGCTGTACGAAAATCAGCGCAGGCTGCAAGAACTGCTATGCGGAACGTATGGCTTTACGTTTAAAAGCTGCGGGCAGCCCCAATTACGCCAATGGTTTCCGCGTAAC
>JAUWBX010000057.1 GCA_030609625.1 Phycisphaerae bacterium | reverse complement strand
GCAGGCGGTCCTGGCCTATTATCAACAAAAAGATATTCGCCGAATTGATTACGCAATCGATAGTGTCCAGGCGCAATATAATCTAAGGCAGGCACGCCGATTAAGAAGTGTTTTTCTGCTCGGGTTTTTTAGAATACAGATTGACCTGACCAACATTCGCACAATGCTTCGACTCAAATTTATCGAATCCGAGTCCCGCACCAAAACGGCGGAAGCCGAAGCTTTTTTGGTGCAGGATAATGTCTTTTTGGAAGGCGGCTTTATTGAATTAGAGCGATTCAGGCACGGCGCCGAACTCGGCTATGAAGCATTGGGGCCGTTGTTTTTTGTAACGCCCTACCATCGAATTGTTGATACGGGTGCTAATTACTTAGCGTCGAGTAAATCTTTTTTGAGGGTTGAGCAGCAGTGCGATGAGCATTTGACCGGATTTTTGAAATCGACGGTTCTGATTACCGCCGGCCCTCAGCCGATTATTGCTTTTTTGCTAATGAAGGAAAATGAAATCCGAACTGTCAGATTGATATTAACTGCCAAGAAAAATAATCTGGATACGAAACTTATTTTAGACCGCCTGGGCGGATGAACAGAGAACGCGCAGAAAGAATAACTTCTTTCTGTCATTCCTGCCCCGCATCGCAGTGCGGGATAAACTCCAGCAGGAATCCAGAAATCGAGTATCGAGTATAGGAGCAACTAAAAATGAAAACGAACCAGCCAAACCGTCATTCCGAGCGGAGCGCAGCGGAGTCGAGGAATCTATTTTTTAATAGACCTCAACTATTCTGCTTACTTTTGGTATTAACGTTTATCGCTGCCGGATGTAGGAAGAAAGAACCTGAACCACAGCAGCAAGCTGAGCAAGCCGAGGTTAAGGCTGAAGAAAAAACAACAAAACCACCTGGCGACAAAACCCCGCCAGGCCCCGGCGCCAAAACCGCACCTTCCTTTACATTACAGGATTTGAAAGGTAAACCGGTCAGCCTCTCAGACTTCCAGGGCAAGGTGGTTGTCCTCGACTTCTGGGCGACCTGGTGTCCACCCTGCGTGGTGGAGATTCCACATTTCATCGAGCTTTACGAACAATATAAGGACCGGGGTTTTGCAATGGTGGGAATTTCTTTAGACCGTCAAGGCGTTAGCGTTGTCAAATCGTTTGCCCAGAAGTATCGGGTCAACTATCCGATTCTGATGACCGATGGCCAGGTCGATAAAGCGTACGGCGGCATTACGGGCATACCGACTACCTTCGTCATCGACTCGGCAGGCAATATCCGGCAAAAATATGTGGGTTATCGAGACAAGGCCGTGTTTGAAGCGGACATCAAAGCCCTTCTGGCAGAGGCCAAACTATAGAGCTAAGGAATGACGAAACAGGATTGTTGGGACATCAGGAAATCAGGTGGTAGAATATCAGTTATCAGGGTATCAGGAAAAACTAACGCAAAATCAGGAGGATTCGCCTGGTGTCCGGATGGCCTGATATCCACTGCCTGGTAGCCTGATACTCTGGTAGCCTGAAATACGAGACACAAAAAATGGAAGGTAAAATAGCAGTTTTAGGTGGTACTGATTTTGTGATGCCGTTTTCGGCACTCGGAGTAGATACGTACCCGGTGGGCCTGACGGCCGGTGATATTGCCGAGAGCGCAAAGAAGATAATCAGCGAAAAGTATGCGCTCGTAGTAGTCGCCGAGAATATCGCCCCGGCGGCTGACGAAGTTTTCTCGGCTTACGAGGGTATGCCAACCCCCTGTATTATGGTTGTGCCGTTTACTACCGAATCCGAGGGTTTTGCAACCCAGGCCCTCGGAGAAGTGCTCAAAATGGCTACGGGTATTAACATTTTACAAAACAATTAAAGAAGGTTTTTGATAATGAGCGAAACGAAACAAGGCAGGATAGTAAAAGTCGCAGGGCCTGTTGTTGTTGCTGAAGGTATGGCCGGTGCGCGAATGTATGATGTTGTCCGCGTGAGCGAATTGAACATCATAGGCGAAATCGTGGAGCTGCACGGCGATTTGGCCTCGATTCAGGTCTATGAAGAGACCACCGGTATAGGCCCGGGCGAACCCGTTGTTGACACCGAGGCGCCTTTGAGTGTTGAGTTAGGCCCCGGTCTGATTGAAAGCATTTATGACGGTATCCAAAGGCCGCTAAACTCACTTGTAGAGCTCGAAGGCGAATTTATGAGCAGAGGCAGTGCGCTGCCCGGCATCAACAGGGAAAAAAAATGGCACTTCATACCGACAGTAGCCGATGGAACGAAGGTCGGCCCGGGAGATATCATAGGCAAGATCCAGGAAACTACGCTTGTTGAGCACAAAATTATGGTGCCGTTTGGCGTTGAGGGAACTCTTCAAAGAATAAGCGAAGGCGATTACACGGTCGTTGAAACGATAGGGGTCGTCGTTGCTGACGACCGAACCGAGACCGAGTTGAAATTGATGCAGGAATGGCCTGTCCGCAACCCCAGGCAGACAATAAAACGGCTCGCACCGAATCAGGTTCTCGTTACGGGTCAGCGGGTTATCGACACCTTTTTCCCGATAGCCAAGGGCGGGACGGCCTGTGTGCCGGGGCCGTTTGGAACCGGAAAAACAGTCGTTCAGCATCAATTAGCCAAGTGGGTCGATGCCGATATAGTGGTTTACGTCGGCTGTGGTGAGCGAGGCAATGAGATGACCGATGTCTTGACGGAGTTTCCGGAATTAAAGGACCCTCGCAGCGGCGAGCCGTTAATGCGGCGCTCGGTGCTGATTGCAAACACATCGAATATGCCCGTGGCAGCAAGGGAGGCCTCCGTCTATACGGGCATTACCATAGCTGAGTATTTCCGCGATATGGGTTATGTCGTGGCCCTGATGGCTGACAGCACAAGCCGATGGGCTGAAGCGATGCGTGAGATATCGACCCGGCTGGAAGAGATGCCCGCCGAGGAAGGTTACCCCGCCTATTTAGCGGCACGAATTGCAGCGTTTTATGAAAGGGCCGGCCGGGCCAAGTGCTGCGGCAGTCCAGAACGAGAGGGCGCCTTGTCGATTATCGGTGCGGTAAGCCCGCCGGGCGGTGACTTGTCCGATTCTGTTGTGCAGGCGACATTGCACGTGGTCAAGGTATTCTGGTCACTCAAAGGTGAGCTTGCTTATCAGAGACACTTTCCGGCGATTGACTGGCTCACCTCATACAGTTTTTATAAGCAATATCTCAGGGAGTGCTTCGAAGATAAGGACCAGGGCTTGGAAATGGAAGAGTTGACCACCCAGGCGATGAGTTTGCTGGAGCAGGAAGCCGAGCTTCTTGAGATTGTTCGGCTGGTCGGTGCGGAGGCCCTGTCACCGCAAGACAGACTCGCGCTTGAGACATCCAGGTCCATCCGTGAGGACTTCCTGCACCAGAACGCATTCCATGAAGTTGATACTTACACTTCGATGGACAAACAATACGAAATGTTAAAAACCATCCTGCATTTCCACAAGCAGGCCCTCGCTGCTATTGAGACCGGGGTTGAAACCGCTGAAATCTTTAAACTGCCCGTCCGTGAGGAAATTGCAAGGGCAAAATATATCCCGCATGAATTTGTAACCAAAGTCGCAAAAATAAGAGATACGATTGACGAACACATAAAACAGTTGCATCCGTCAGGAGTGTCTTGAAAAACGTAAACGAGTGGATGAGTGGATGTGTGGATGAGTACATCAGTAAACGCATAGGCGCATCTACGCATTAACTAAGTAGGAGTTTGAAATGCCGGCTATAAAAGAATATCAAACAGTTGCGGAAATCTCCGGTCCGTTAATGCTGGTCGAGATGGTTGATGAAGCCAAGTACGGGCACATCGTCGATATTGAACTCGGTGACGGCTCGATACGCCACGGCCAGATTCTACAGGTCGAGAACGATAAAGTCCTCATCCAGGTCTTCGAGGGCACGCGAGGTATCGACGTCACCAAAAGCACCGTTCGGTTTTTGGCCAAGCCGTTGGAGCTGGCCGTCTCGCCCGATATTTTAGGCAGGGTTTTCAACGGTCTTGGTGAACCAAAGGACAACGGCCCCGCTATCATCCCTGAGAAACGGCTGGATATTAACAGTAAGCCGATTAACCCGTATGCCCGCAATTATCCAAACGAATTTATCCAGACCGGCATATCTTCAATTGACGGCTTGAATCCGCTCGTGCGAGGCCAGAAGCTTCCCATATTCTCAGGTGCCGGCCTGCCCCACGACCAGATAACCGCTCAGATAGCCCGGCAGGCAACGATTCTCGGAGAGGGTGAAGAGTTTGCAGTCGTTTTTGCAGCGATGGGAATCACATTCGAGGCCGCACAATTCTTTATCGACGACCTGCATCAGACCGGGGCAATAGAACGTGCGGTGATGTTCGTAAACCTTGCAAATGACCCCGCGATTGAACGTATAGCAACGCCGAGGTTTGCGCTCACCGCCGCTGAGTACCTCGCATTCGAGCTGGATATGCACGTGCTGGTAATCTTAAACGATATGACCAACTACTGCGAGGCACTTCGCGAAATCAGCGCAGCCCGAAAAGAGGTCCCCGGCCGAAGAGGGTATCCGGGTTATCTGTACACGGACCTGGCGACCGTCTATGAAAGGGCCGGCCGAATCAAAGAGAAAAAAGGTTCGATTACAATGGTGCCGGTATTGACAATGCCTGAGGACGACAAGACCCATCCGGTTCCGGACCTGACCGGCTATATTACCGAGGGCCAGATTATTCTGTCCCGTCCGTTACACCGAAAGGCCGTCTCACCGCCGGTTGACGTCTTGCCGAGCCTGTCGCGACTCAAAGATAAGGGCATCGGCGAGGGCAAAACTCGCGAAGACCACGCCGACCTTTACAACCAGCTTTACGCCGCCTACGCCCGCGGCAAAGAATGCCAGGAGCTGGCGACCATTATGGGCGAAGCCGCACTCTCGGAAGAAGATAAGAAATATATGACCTTCGCTAATAAGTTTGAGGCCAGGTACGTTTCGCAGGACTATTATGAGAACCGCTCGGTTGAAACGACCCTCGACCTCGGCTGGGAGCTGCTCAGTATGTTCGAGAACGCCGAGCTAAAGCGTATCGATGTGAAACTTATAGAAAAGTATATGCCGAAGTTCCGTAAAAAAGAACGTGAAGCGTGAGTTAATTAGTTCCCGTTGCGGAAACAGCATTTGTCATTCCCGCGGAAGCGGGAATCCAGCTTTTCGCTCTGGACCCCTGCTTTCGCAGGGGTGACATCGTCGATTTTTATTTTCCGCAACAGATACTAATTAGTGGATTAGTGAATTAAAGATTAGTGAATTGGTGAAAAGTAAGTTGCGGGATAAAAAGAAATCCGATATTCGGATTTATACGAGTGACGAATTATGTTAGCAAACGTTAATGCGACACGAATGGAACTATTAAGACTGCGTAAGCGGGTGGCGCTTGCCAGTCGCGGGCACCGTCTGCTCAGTGAAAAGCGAGATGAGATTTCCCGGCAGTTAATTCAAATTGCCAGAGAGATTCAGCCATTGCGCAAACGTGTTGAAGCTGAACTGTTAGAGACGTGCCGACGGTTTATGTTAGCACGTGCGACGATGGAGCCGGAAGCCACCAAAGCCGCTCTTGAGGCCCCGACAAAGAAGTTTAGTTTGGTCGTTAAATTCGCCAATATAATGAACGTAAGGGTGCCGCACCTGAGTAAGGAAATGGAGGGTGAAATTATCTGCTATGGCTTTGCAACCACATCCGGCGAGATGGACGTTGCATTGTTAGCTTTGGAGAGGGCTTTCGATAATTTAATTGAATTAGCTGAGAAGGAAAAGCAGGCCCGCTTACTTGCCGTCGAGCTTCAGATAACCCGCCGAAGGGTAAATGTATTGGAGCACGTTGTCATACCAGAACTTCATGAGACCATAAGGTTCATTTACGACAAATTAGCCGAGGCCGAACGCGACAATATTTCCCGCCTTATGAAAATCACGGATATCATACGAGCATAGTTCGTATTTCGTGATGCGTATTGCGTATATAGTATTGCGTGAAGCAACGTAAAAATCACATATTAGTTTCAATAATGCATAGTCCCAAAAGAGCATATACGTAAAGCGCGTACGCACTTTACGTACGTGACATCAAAAATAACTCCAAGTTAAATACTAAAAACTCAAAACTCATGTACGGCCAAATTCTAAATTTTAGCGATTTTTCCCATATTTTTTTACAAAAGTAAAATAACGCTATTTTTAAGTTCTTTTAGAAGCTTAAATTATAGCCGGACAGTAGTGATGCAAAATATATTTACTTTTACCTCAAGAGTCCCCATTATAATATCTTTGTATACATCGCTTGATAGAGCAGTCTGTATTTTTCAGCGGGTTTTATTGGCTTCGATTCATCTAAACAAATGAATCCCGGGCCACCTCTTGCTGGACCATATGGGCAATTCATCATCAATAGACGAAAAATAGATAAACGGCCATTGTAATTGTTTAAATCATGAACAGCCTGATAAATAATACTTGTGCAAATGTCTACCATCTGTAGACCCACAGAGGAGATTGAATTCTTAAAGCTTATGTTACCACGAAAAATCCTACCCAAGTCAACTCCTTTATCGCCCATACCATAGTTTTTTTCAAAAGGATGGTTCTCAGTATGGATCTCCTGAATTGTGATAAGAGGGTCACGTTTGCTCCATGCAGTTAGCCACATCAAAACCATCTTGTCGAAAACGACTTCATCCCGCGATAAACGCTTTGTTCTCACTTCATCCACAACAAAATCCAGAGTGTCCCAACAAGAATGGAAATTCTCTCCTGAATGGAAAATAACAGAGTGTTTAACTGCCTCCCAAAAACAATACGTCAGTGAAACTAACCGCAATCCCTCGTTAACATTTAGATTCCCCCATTGACGTCCTAACATCTCTATCTCGTCTTTCATTGTGTTATGAATACACTTTTTAGCAGATTCAAAAAGTGAGTCTTTCATGTGGATACAGATATTTCTACCCTTCTCTGACTCGATATTGAGATCGAGAACCGCAGGAGTTACCAAGACATCATTATACTTATTCAACAATTTGCAAAAAAGCTTTCGGCTGTCATCAGTCAGAAGTGTGCCTTTAGGTTCACCCATATACTTTTCCTCATCGGACAATTTAGATACAAAATTTTTGAATTCCTTTAGCAACGACTCCTCAACAATTTCAGGGATAACCAATCCAGAAACGACGCCGCTCTTATGCTCATCGGTTGTAGGGATTGCAAAATCACCGGATTCATCAAAAAAGAATTGCATATTTTCCACCTTTATTTTTTTAGGAGTTAGTATATGACTCCTTCTTCTTAGCTTTCTAACCATACAGTAGCTGAAATTTTCTTATTCGTCAAAAAGATTCGTGATTCGCCGCTCCCCATGAGATAATTATTTACTATCTCACGTGGTAAACTGTGACGGGTATCTCGCCTCGCATCTTGTGTGCTTGTCGAATTTTAGCTGTTTGCCTCCCTTGACACAACGGTTTTTTGCTTTTTTTCTTTCGAAGTAGAAAGAAGACGAAAATAAATTGCGGGGATAAGGACAGAGGGGCCCCGCACCAATTTACAGTCCTAATTCGTGCGGGGCAGGCGGGGCTAAATAAGCCCGCGCTTATGCTTGGGCCTCTGTTTAAAGGTAATTGATTATTGGAAAGTGGATTTTTTTTAATAGATTCCTCGACTACGCTCGGAATGACCATGCAATAAATTACGGGGCTAAATATTTGGATTCCGCCCCTGCTTTCGCGGGGACAAGCATGCACCTACAGAAGCAGGTACGCGGAATGACAATGACCCCCACCACAGGGGTGGGGGCTAAACATTATATGAAAGCCTGCGCTTACGCTTGGGCCTTTGTTCGCGGGAAATTCAAATAAGCGAATTCTTTGTGATATTTTTTGGCGGCTTTGTCGTAGGCCTTGGCGGCCTGGATTTCGTCTTTGAAATAGCCGAGCGTAACGGTATTGCCATCGGTGGTGATTTTAGCGACGAAACGCTTCTCGCGGGAGTACCAATTTACACCCTTGTATTTTGAGCTGGTGTTTCTTCTTTTTTTTGAGTGGCGGTTGTTCTGGGCGCGGGT
>JAUWBX010000187.1 GCA_030609625.1 Phycisphaerae bacterium | reverse complement strand
TGGAACATTCCTGCATAAACAAAGCAAGGAGGTCATTCCCGCGAAAGCGGGAATCCAGCCGTTTTATCAGCGTTTTCTGGACTCCTGCTTGCGCAGGAGTGACAGTATGGTTGTTCCATTACTTAATCAAACATCAATAGTTTTGCAGTGCCGTAATCGCCTCTTCGACAGTGGCGTTGTCGTGGACCATTTTGCTCAGGGCCTGGACCATTTTGGCTGGGTCTTTGTGCTGGAAGGCGTTTCGGCCAATTGATACGCCTGCGGCACCGGCCTTAAGAGCGCCAGCCACCATTTTGAAAATGTCCTCGTCGCTGTCCATTTTCGGCCCGCCTGCAATTACCACCGGCACCGGACAGCCCTGTACTACTTCGGCGAAACTTTCGACGCTGCCGGTATAGACTACCTTAACGATATCTGCGCCAAGTTCGGCCCCGACCCTGGCGGCGTGCTTGACGTTATTAACATCGTATTCATCTTTGATTTTCAGGCCGCGGGTGTACATCATCGCAACGAGCGGCATCTGCCAGACCGTACATCGTTCGCTGACCTGGCCCAACTGACGCAGCATTTCTTTGTCGGTCTCGGCACCAAGATTTATGTGGACAGAGACCGCGTCTGCACCGAGCTTGATTGCCTCTTCGACAGTACAGACCAGCTCCTTTGCATTAGGGTCTGGGCTTAACGATGTTCCGCCGGAAAGGTGAATAATCAGTCCGACGTCTCTGCCGGCGCCTCTGTGACCTGCGAGAACAACTCCTTTGTGCATCAGGATAGCATTTGCGCCGCCGGCTACGACGTTACTGACGGCTGTCCGCATATCCGCCAGGCCTTCAATAGGGCCGACCGTAACGCCGTGGTCCATCGGAATAATTACCGTCCTGCGGGAATTGCGGTCGATTATTCTTTCGAGTCTTATCTTTTTACCTATCATTGCCAAATCTCCAAATTGTGACCTTTTCGTAAAATCTACCTAAAGCTGCCCAAAAAGCAAGAAAAAAAAGACAGAGGCCGGAAGACAGGGGACAGAAAACAAATGACGGCGGATTTAGATTAACGGAGATTGTGGTTTTATGCATTGAGGATGTTATTTGAAATTGGGTTCACAATGTTAATCTAATCAAAACCTTCCAGCCAGTGTTCGGTGAAGATTTCAAGGTCCCGGATGTTCACTGAGCCGGAGTGGTTGAGGTCTGTGCCCTGGCAAAAATAATTTGCTTCGTTGCAGTTCCTCTGTCTCCATTTGGTAACGAAAAAGGCATAATCGATAAAATTAACGCCGTCTGGACAAAGGAAATCTGCAACCGGAATCTGCCATTGCAACACGGGATAGTTCATCTCCTCACAGATTCCCCAGGTGTACCAAAAATCCCAGCCCGTGGGAAGAAAGGTGCTCATCAACTGCATCTGGTCTGTGGCTTTGCCCGTCCCGCCGGCACTGGTTGTCTGGCCGCTGGTTTGGGTATCCCAGAAAGAACGTGAAACATCTCCTAAGACCCTTATGCGTCCCACAAGGCCGCCGACGTAGCTGCCGCCTGATACACTGCCTGCCGAGTAGCATTTGTAGGTTCTGCCTTGCTCGACTTGTCCGACCAGCCCGCCTACGTTTATGCCGTTTATGCCTCCATCAACACTGCCGGTGGCATAGCAGTTTTTAATTTCGCTTGCTTCATTGCTTGTCTTGCCCACCAGCCCACCGACATTTCTATTGCCTGAGACGCCGGCCCTTGAATAGCACGTGGTTACTTTGCCGTCGTTAATTAGTCCGACCAGCCCTCCGACATACTCGTTTCCTGAGACACTGCCGGTTGAACAGCAGTTGGTGATTGTGCCAGTATTTGAGCCGACCAGGCCGCCGACGTAGTTGCCGCCTGAAACGACGGCGCCTTTGGCATAGCAGTTTGTGATAGTTCCCTGATTCAGGTAGCCTGTCAGCGAACCAACATCTCTTCCTTGTGCAAAGATATTGGGTTTGAGCAGTCCCAAATCTTTGATGGTTCCACTGACGGTGCCGAAAAGTCCTGTGCGCTCCTGGCGTGTTGAAGTCAGGCTGAAGTTTGAAATTCTAAAATCGTTGCCGTCAAAAGTGCCGGTAAATGTCTCGATAATATTGTAGTCCGTTCCAGCTATGCCGCTCATGTCCATATCTGCTGTCAGTTCGAAGTGCTTGTCCCAGTCACCGGGATTGGCCCCAATCTGATTCATCTGCTCGGCTGTATTAATCAGATATGGGTCGCCGGCCGTTCCGGTACCGCCTTCGTATTTTGCCTGTACCGGCAAGGAAAAAAAGCAGATGGCAAGATATATAAGGAGGCCCCCGCTCTTGCTTTCGCAAGAAAGCGCGGGGGTTAACTTACCGCTTTGTTTGTGAGCCTCGTTAGAGCCTTTCCCTTTTGGGCCTCTAACGGGGTGAGACCCTGACGGGCTGAAGGTTTCGCTTAGACTGCTCATATTTGCCCTCCTTCGGCAAAACAAAGGAATAGTTCGTATGTTTTAAGCTACTGTTACAAATTTTTAGACAATCATACCAATCTGTCATTCCCGCGAAAGCGGGAATCCAGCAATAAAACAGGATGAGGCGAAGCCTCAAACAAATTATTGTCTAAAAACTTATTCAAGGTAGTTTAACTACATAAAGGATACCATTTATGGGAACAGCGGTCAAGCTTTTTCGCTCAGGATTTAACAGGCCAAGCATTCTCGTTTTGAATTTAAATTTGTTAGGATTTTGTGCTTGTCTAAGATTTCGAGTTTAGTACTTAGAATTTGCGGCCTCTGCCCGCTGTCAGGCCTTTCGCTACCTGCCCTGCGAAGCCTTGGCGAAGCATGGGTCCTCTGTCCTCACCAGGGTTCATTGGCCAACCGCCGCGATTAGCGATTCTTACCCTCGCCGTCCGGCAGCAGTTCCAGCACCGAGAACACAGGGCAGTGATCTGAGGCAACTTTCTCATCTATCACTCGTACCTCCACTACCTTCCATCGGTCTTTCGGCTTGTACATAATGTAGTCGATTTTTCTTCTGGGCCTGACGGAGGGAGCTGTCGGCTGCGGATCACCTTGAGCGGCATAAGACCATTGTCGGCTGAGAAGATTCATTGCCTCGCTGCCGAGGACCGCGTTCAGATCGCCCGCAAGGACTATCGGAAAGTCATAATTCTCGTACAACTCCATGATACGGCTTGCCTGCATCATCCTATTGCTCTGGTCACGCTGATGGTCCAGGTGCGTACCTACAAACACTATTTTCGCTCCACTCGGCAGTTCTATCTGAACTTCCAGGGCGGTTCGAGGCTCAGCTTTAGCGCTGTGCGGCAGCGGGTTATTCTTCGTATCCAGGATAGGATAGCGGGAAAGAACCGCTTCTCCATACCCACCACCGGCGTAGTCCATAGCTTTGCCGAACACGCCATGCATCCCGGTGCGTTTGCTTAATTCGGCTGTCAGGTCGAGCCCTTTGGTACGTGTCGTCTTTTTGTCCACTTCCTGAAGCGCGACCAGGTCGGGTTTGAGCGAGTTTATTATCCTCGCAACGGCATCCAGATTTGAACCACTGTTGGCGTCCTCGCCGTGGTAGATATTGTACGTTAAAATCGCGACCCTACTCGGCGACTCGAGTTTTGCACCGGCACAACCCCCGGCACACACGCTGACAGCCAATATGACTAACAGAGTTCTTAACGCTATTGAAAAAGTCTTCATATTGTATGACCTCCAAGTACTCTCGTATCCACCTAACAGAATAATCTACCGCGCAGACAATACGTATGCTGCACTACTTTGCTCGTTACCACCTTTGATTGCAATAGTGACCTGTGCCATAAGATTTAGTCCTGCTCAAAAGCATTTAATTTTTCAATTCGGCGTTTTTCACGCATATACAACAAAACTATTCCCGGCCCAAAAGCCCAAATCAATACAGTAGCTGCCAATATCAGCGTTGTATATGTACCTCGGCAGCAATAGCATTCTCGTTGCCGAGTTGCCCATATATGCACGGGCACTGCAATAATCGTTTCCAGTACACTGCCGGCTACCAAACCGCGTATCATCCGCCCTAATTGTGTGTACCTGTCACCCTGCCTCCAGTAAACAAAAAATATCCAAGACCAAATGCCCCAAATAATCAACATTGTAATCCAAACACAGATGATACCCCAATAACTCTCAGCACTCATAATACCTTCCCACCAGTTTGGCAGCTCAAGTAAAAGAGCAACAAAGCCAACCGTCAATAGCATAGCAATTACACCAGCGGCAAAAATACTGGTTTTCAAAGGTCTGCCAACAGTAGCCATCCGTATTGTCCATCCTTTGCCCGGCCGAAGAAATGCCCACTGTGCCAGTAACACTAAACCCACCACTATCACAAAGTTGATACCATAGGCCAATTTACTTGCAGCACTGGAAAGTTTTTGAATAATCAATACAGTACCAAACAAGCCGGCAAAATTATCAAAACTGAATAATAAAGGCAGAATGGCCCAAATAATTCCTGCTATTGTAAATAAGATGCCGGCTACAAGAATAATATGTCGAAACCGATATGCTATTGTCTGTGCCTTGGTCATGCTATACTCCTTAAATTCTGGCCATATCTCAATACTGTTTAGCCCCCCAACGCCATGATATTACCTGCCTATAAGGCACCGAAGCGATCTCAATACTGTTTAGCCCCCCAACCCTGAAGGGCGTTCGGGGGTCGGGGGTCAATTAAAAAACAAAACCTGGAACAGACAGGGTTTGCCTTATTGGTTAGCCCCGCCACCTGTGGGCGGGGGTGCAAACGCAAGGAATGCTTTGTCTTTCCGCCTATGTCTGTGCCCGCGAAGGCGGGTAGCTGGTTCACTTATTGTCCTTTTCAATTACTGAGGATTCGACTCGTTTTCTTTTCGTAGGTGGCGATTCGCCTTTTCGCTTTTGGTCGCCAAGCGTACTCTTCCTGCCAAGGGAGAAAAAGAAATAACAGATGAGCCAAATGAAAAACACAAATGGCAGAATCCTTAGCAATATACGCATTTCTGTCTCTCCCAAACTCTCAGCGTTTTTTTTCTTAATATTACTGCAACACACTGTTATCTTATCGCCCAGCCGCCTATGCTTCTTTCTAAATATCTGGCAGTTTGAAATCATCAAAAACCTGTCGTGTCATGTTCTCTGATATTGAATGGTCTCCACATTTCTCCATAAAGGCAGTGTATATCTTGTCCTTTAACTCTTTCAAGTACATTTCATATTTTTGCACCGCTTTCTTAATCACCACCATACTTTCAGGCACTTTTATCACAAGCTCATCTTTCTTTTTTGCATAAACTATAAACTTGCCCTTTTCTTCGCTGCCCACCTCCATGAAATGCTCTCCTTCTGCATCACAAATCTCCTGCTTATCAAAAAAGCTCTCTCC
>JAUWBX010000515.1 GCA_030609625.1 Phycisphaerae bacterium | reverse complement strand
ATCAAGGTCATTCCGTGTGCCTTGGCCCAGCACAAACTCAACAACGCACCGGTTTGCGTTTTGCAGGTCTTCAGCGCAACCCCGGTCCAGCCCAAAGCCCGGCCGAGCCTGATTAGTTTCCAGTCGTGGGCGCTTTCATCCATAAACAAAGGTTTGCGCGCCGATACACTATGAACGTCAATCTGGTTTTCTTCCAGGTCGTATGGAAACGGCTGCTCCACGTAGAGAATCTGCTGGTAGATTCGAGGATGTTCTATAATTAACCTGTCCAGAATATCATTCACATAGGCAGGGTTGTTAACAGTGCAGTTAAAATCACTGGTCAGCCACGGAACATTATTTTCGAATGCTATTTTGCCGACCTTGATTAAACGTTCGTAATCCCACGCAGAATCGTTGCCTCGCAGTTTTACCTTCAGGCAGGTCAGCCCATCCCGCTTTATCCAGTCCGGCAATAGAACCGGATAGCCGTCGTCCGGCTCCTGTCCTGTTAGTTCGGAGGCATCGAGTAAATCCTTGCCACCTACCAGATGCCAGGCGGGCATAGTCTTCGCCGGAGGATAAGCGAAGAAATCAGCGGGATATTTGCCTGCAAACGAGAAATCGACTCCCTCAGCGGGTTTAAGGAAAGCGGACAAATCAGTGTTCATAAATTCGGCGTTGTAAGTCGAGTACACATCCCGCCCAAGAAGCTGACCATACGCATCGTGCAGGGCAACATCAAAAACCGAACAGCAGACCAAAGCCGCCAGATGTGGCATAGGCTCTGTCTGCCCGCCTCGTTGGTCGTTGAGCCGGTTTAGAAGGCCGGGCAATATCGATTCAATAAAATCGCTTCCTAATTCAATCGGATGACCCTGCCGGTCGAACTGTGCCCAGACTTCGGCAAGCATACGGCAGAAAAGCTGCATTGCATCGCATCTTTCCTGATATCCCAGGCTGCTGGGCCAGGCCCATTGGACGCTCAGCGGAGTTTCACCCCAACCCTGTGCCCTTTGGCCCTGACTGTTCGTTACCGTTACGCAGGCACGCGCACATATAACAGAAGTTAATGTTTCAGGGCCAAACTTCAGCGGGACCCTTGTCTCTACCGGAATAAAGTACAAATCAACAGATACCGGGCTAATATCGGTTTTCATATTTTTCCCCGTCGCAATATTCGGTTACAGTTAAAATTTACCAATGGTTCATATTAGAAGATTTATAACTTACGTTCAATTATTGTCAACCCTAACTTTGCTATATTCTCGAACCGGCCGATTTTCTCAGCAGGGGGGCGCGGTTCTTTTGTCTTGATTTCTTTTTGTACGGGGCCTTGCGGAATGGGGAGGTTTAGGTTACACTTACCTTTTTTATTGGTCTAAGAAACTATCTCAAAATTGTCACCCTGAGCGAAAAGAGCCTTTAGCCCTGAGCGAAGTCGAAGGGGAAGGGTCTGGCTGACAAAAATAAGGGATTCTTCGCTGCGCTCAGAATGACAAATTGTGTTTTGAGATAGTTTCTAAATACTCAAAGTGAGCATTTTTGAATCGTGTATAGTTGTAACTATCGCTCTGGTAATAATATAACACAATTTGTCATTCCCGCGCAAGCGGGAATCCATTGTACCGATACAACTCTGGTTCCCTGCTTTCGCAGGGATGACGATATGAATTGCTCAGTTTGAGTAAATAGCTGTAACCAAAAAGGACGTCTTTTCGGGTTGCTTTGTCAGCCTGAATCGCTATAATCTTGAAAAGATGTTTTTACAGGAGGCAGTACTTTTTGAACAAAATAATGTATTTGTGAACGGCTAAAAATAGTATCTCAAAACACAGGATGTCATTTCGATATTGTACTGAAAGGAGCAGATATGAAACTCGACCGAAAATTGAAGATGGGTATGGTTGGTGGTGGCCC
>JAUWBX010000472.1 GCA_030609625.1 Phycisphaerae bacterium | reverse complement strand
AACCTGCGCTGCGCCATACCGGATATTGTGCTGCGGACAACCGTGATAGTCGGCTTTCCGGGTGAGAGCGAGCGGCAGTTCGCCGAGCTTCTGGACTTTGTCAAATGGGCAAAATTCGACGCCTTAGGCTGCTTCAAATTCTATGCCGAATCCGGCACCACCGCAGCCCAAATGCCCGGCCAGACCCCTGAGAAGATAAAACAGCAGCGTCTCGAAGAGCTGATGCTTACCCAGCAGAAAATCGCCTTTGCCCGGAACAAAAACAAATTCGGCAGCAAACTTACCTGTCTGGTTGATTCGGTTGATAGTAACAGACTTAGCCAGGGACGGTTTTACGGCCAGGCGCCCGACATCGACAGCCTCTGCATTATAGAGAAGTGCTCGGCAAAGCCAGGTGAGTTTATCGACACGAAAGTCGTTGGCACTAAAGGTTACGATTTGCTCGTTGAGCAAATTTAGAGCCTCTAATGCTCTGTTGAAAAGCCACAAAAACTGTCATTCTGAACGGAGCGCAGCGGAGTGAAGAATCTCTAATCCTTTTCTAATGCCAGATGCTTCGCTTTGCTCAGCATGACAATGAGTGCAAACTTTCATTTTGTTAGAAGCTTTTAGTTGAATTATATCGCCAACAAAGTTTACCTCGTTAGAAATTTTCTCTTTTTGGGCAATATTATTTCTTGTGATAGAATTTCTAACGGGGTAAACTTCTGATTATGCTAAGGCTTATCCCGAATATTTTGACTTTTGGCCGGCTTGTTTTAACCATCGTCTTTCTGGTTATGATTCTCTATTCACCCCATGTCGCTAACAAGGCGGTGTTTCTGGATATCGCATTTGTTCTGTTCGTAGTTGCCGGCCTGACCGATATCGTTGACGGTATAGCAGCTCGCAGGTTCAACGTTACCAGCAAATTCGGCCGAATGGTGGACCCGCTGGCAGACAAAGTGCTGGTCTGCGGCACTTTTGTTTGTTTTGCAATAATAGGGGAGCCGAAGCTTTTCGGTTTAGGCCCCGGCGCATTGGCGGTTATTCAATGGTCGGTAGCGGGCATCTTAATCGCAAGAGAGGCCTATGTAACGGCACTGCGCCACATTGCGGAAGCCCACGGCGTCAACTTCGCCGCCACTATCTCCGGCAAGGTCAAGATGTTCCTGCAGTCCTTTGCCATCGGCACGGTGATTATTAAAATGGCTCACGCCCAGACGGTAACCTGGGGATATTGGTTCACTACCGTGACGTTTGCGATTATGTTGGCCGCTACAGTTATTTCAGGTCTAAGAGCAACGCAGCGAAGCTCCTGGAAAAAGACAGCAGCGCCGGTGAATAATTGATTGGCTCCAAGCCATCCCCAAACGTGACACGGGCATCCTGCCCGTGATTACTATATTATTCACGGCCTGGAAGGCCGTGCCACGTTTCGCTTGAGGCTGCCACCCATCAAATTAGATGTTACAGAATACGAGGAGTAAAATATGAAACATCAATTACGCTATATTATGAAGGGGCTGGTTCTCTTTGGTGTGTTTTGTGTGTTGGCAGGTGCGGTCTCAGCGACAGCGGGACCCGGAGACGAAGCGGCCAAGATTCAGGATGAGTTTATGCCACCCGCCGGCGAAGGAAAAGCCTGGAAGTTGGCCTGGAGTGACGAGTTCAACGGCACGAAGATTGACAGGTCCAAATGGGAAATCCTCGGCGACTGGAAACGGCGAGATGCTTACTGGGTTAAAGAGGATTCCTATGTGGACGGCAAAGGAAATCTTATAATCCGCACAAAAAAGGACGGCGACCGTTATACCAGCGGGGCAATGCGAACCAGGAACAGATTTGAGCATAAGTTCGGCTATTGGGTCTGTCGGTGCAAATTTCCCGAACAGGTGGGGCACTGGCCGGCGTTTTGGCTTCATACAGGCAGCGTTGGAAAAGTAGGAAACCAAGGCAGAGACGGCACAGAAATAGATATTATGGAGAAACCCTGGCTCGAAGATAAGATAACACAGAACTTACACTGGGACGGCTATGGTGCCGCCCACAAAAACGCAGGAGGAAAGAGCAGCACGATACCGGGTATCAGCAAAGGGTTTCACACGTTCGGTTTGCACTGGAAGTCTGATGAATACGTTTTCTACGTGGATGGTAAAGAAACCTGGCGCACTAATGCAGGAGGCGTCTCACAGGTGCCCCAGTATATGAAACTTACCGAGGAAATCGGGAAATGGGGCGGTGATATAAAAAAAGCAAAGCTTCCTGATTACTTTGTAGTCGATTATGTGCGCGTATATGACGCCCTCGAGCAGAGCGGGACAACGGGACAGAAAGAGCTGATTCGAAAGGCAGCCAATGTCAGACCTTCGGCGCGGCAGCTTGCCTGGCAGGAGCTGGAGTTTATTGCCTTCATCCATTTCACCATCAACACATTCACGGACAAAGAATGGGGCGATGGGACAGAAGACCCTGCCATTTTTAATCCCGCGCAACTCGATACACGGCAGTGGGTGAGGGTTTGTAAAGACGCCGGTATGAAAATGATAATCCTGACGGCAAAGCACCACGACGGCTTTTGCCTTTGGCCAAGCAAATACACTGAGCACTCGGTAAAAAACAGTCCGTGGAAGAACGGCAGGGGTGATGTGGTGCGCGGATTAGCTGATGCCTGTCGAGAAGCCGGTCTGAAATTAGGTCTTTATCTGTCGCCCTGGGACCGTCAC
>JAUWBX010000067.1 GCA_030609625.1 Phycisphaerae bacterium | reverse complement strand
ATCTCTTTTTCGTTGGCCAGATCCTTCGGCTTCGCCTCAGGATGACACGTAAGTGTCACTTTAGGCACTTTTCTGATGAGCAATTAACCGCTTGCCATCTTGCGAGTATAGAAAGTCGAGTATCAAGGAGTAGCTATGGAGTTTCTTGGGTTACACTACGCGATTTGGATTGTGCTTGTATTATACTTTGTTGGAATGCTCCTGATGGGCTGGTGGAGCAAGCGGGGCATTCACAACCAGGAGGGCTACCTGTTAGGCAATCGGCGGTTTGGTGTAACGATGATGGTAATGCACGCCTTCGGCGCCGGCACGCATCCGGGCAACGTAGCGGGCGTAATGAGCCAGGGTGTTGTAAGCGGGGCTTCCGGCATCTGGGTCTCGTGGATGTGGCTGTTCGGGACGCCGTTCTACTGGATTATCGCGCCGATAATTCGGCGGATGCGGTGCCTGACGATGGCCGACTTTTTCCGGGAGCGTTTCGGCAGGTCGGCCAGTGTGCTGTACATTATTGTCGCGGCGGTGGGGATGATTGTTTTTCTGGCCGGCGTGATGCTCGCTACAACCCGCACCGTACAGGGTGTCATGGGCAAGGCGCTGACGGCCGAAAGCGAGATTTGGTTCTTCGGCATCCTGCTTGTTACCACGGCGGTGTTTATAATCTATAGCTACTGGGGCGGGATAATCGCGGCTATCCGCACCGATATGATTCAGGGCTTAATGATAATAGCCCTGTCGTTCATCGCCATTCCTGCGGCACTTCGTCTCGTGGACGGCCTGGCCGGGATGCGAGCGACATTAGGGACACAAGGCGGTAATTACCTGAGCTTGTTCGACCCCAAAGAATTTAGTTTGCTGACGGTGCTTTTGCTGTGTATTAACGCGCCGCTGACGGCGCTGGCGTTTCCGCACCTGATGAGTGTCTGCGCGGCCGGGCGTACCGAATGGGAGGGACGGGTCGGCTTCACCTACGGCAACATCCTCAAACGTATCTGCACAATCGGCTGGTGCGTGCTCGGCTTGTGCTGGTTAGCGTACTTGCTCAACGAAGGTTTGGCAATCCATAAAGACGCCGCCTTTGGTGATTCGATTCGCGGGTTACTCAGGCCCGAGCTTCAGGGCGTGATGCTTGCGTGCGTGATGGCGGCGGCAATGTCCTCCGGCGACGCGGTGCAGGTTACGGTTGCGGGGCTGTTCTCTCAAAATATCTATCGCGTTTACTTTAATCCCAAGGCCGACGAAAAGCAATTGGTGCGCGCAACCCGTATCGTAGGGATTGTCATCGCCTTTTTGGCGCTTGGGGCTGCGATTCTGATGCGCAGCAACCTCGTCAAAGCAATCCTCGATTATTTCAATATCCTGAGTCTCGTGGGTATTTCCACGGCGATGGGTATCCTCTGGCGGCGAATGAACACAACGGGGATGTTTTCCAGTACGATTTTAGCTTCGGGCACGTTCTTAGTCAGCCGTTATGTTCTCGACTGCAGCCGGGACGTTACAATTGGCGTGCCGATAGTGGTTGGCGTGCTCGCCGGTGTAATAGGCAGCCTTGTAACAAAGCCGCCGAGGCGTGAGACGATAGAGAAGTTCTTCACGAAGATTTATGTTCCTATCGGCCGGGAGGAGAAACTCGAATTATCGCTGGATGAGGCCGTGCCGCCATCGAGGCGATGGCTCACCGTCGGCGGGCTGTTCCTCGTCAAGCCGTCGCGCCAGTCCTGGGTGGGCTTTGTGGTTACATTAGGAATCTGCTTAGCCTGTATCCTGGTGATGTTGGCAATACTTAAATAGTTCCTGTTGCGGAAAACAAAAACCTACGATGTCACCCCTGCGAAAGCAGGGGTCCAGAGCGAAAAAACTGGATTCCCGCTTCCGCGGGAATGACAAATACTGTTTCCGCAACAGGAACTAAATAGAGAGAAAGAGCAGAAGTATGACAGCTAAGATTGGACTTGTCGGCCTTGGCCTTGTCGGTACTGCGATAGCCGAGCGTCTGCTGGCCGAGCAGTTCGACGTTGTCGGCTTCGACATCGATTCAACAAAGTGTGAGCACCTTGAACAGTTGGGCGGAAAAGCTCTGGGCAGTCCGGCGAAGGTTGCCGAGCAGGTCGAGCGTGTTGTCCTTTCGCTGCCGGATACGGATGTTGTCCTGCAGGTTGTCGAAGGCCAGGGCGGGATTCTGGAGGCCATCCCGATTTTATCGGGACCGAGATATATCATTGATACGACGACCGGCGAGCCTGACGAAACGGCGGCGCTGGCACAACGGCTCGCCAAGAAAGGTATCTATTTCCTGGACGCCCCTTTTTCCGGCTCCAGCCGGCAGGTCAGGGACAAAGAGATAGTCTTTATGGTCGGGGGCGACAACAAGGCGTTCGAGGAGTGCAAAGATATTTTCGACGCGCTGGGCGAGAAGGTATTTTACGTCGGTGAATCGGGTAACGGCTCTAAGGCCAAGCTCGCGAGCAATCTTATTCTTGGATTGAACCGCCTAACTTTGGCTGAGGGGCTTGTCTTTGCGAGCAAATTAGGCCTCGACGCGCAGGGCTTTCTCGAGCTGCTTAAGGTTACGCCCGCCTATTCGGCCGCTATGGACGTCAAGGGCAAAAAGATGTTAGACGGCGATTTCACCACCGAAGGCAGACTTCGGCAGCACCACAAGGACGTTTCGATTATCCTCAAATACGCAGAAAAGGCAGAGCAAGAGTTGCCACTCTCAAAAGTGCACCTGGACGTCCTAAAAAAGGCGATTGAAGCAGGCGATGGGGATTTGGACAACTCAGCAGTTATTCGGGAGATTGAACGCAGAATAAAACCGTAAATCAATTAGGAAAGGAATCAACGCGCGTGCAGTTCTGTCCTTCGGTATATGAACACGCTGCCCGAGTCATCGGTAAGAACCCCTGGGAAGTCTCAAGAGATGCCGAGCTTCTATCAAAAGCTCACATTGAAGCGTTTCGTCTCTACAATCATCGCCCTGTCGTGGTTGGCATAGACATTTATAATCTGGAAGCCGAGGCGTACGGCGCAACCGTTGAGAGGCCTGCCGGCACCGGTGTTCCTGCCATTTCCAGGCATCCCTATTCCACGGCAAAAGAGCTAATGACCCTGGAGCCGTTTAATCCCAAAACTGACGGTCGCATTCCAATGGTTATAGAAGCCGCCAGACGCGTTGCCGATGAATGTCCCGAGGCGGATGTTAGAATACCTTTGAGTGGTCCTTTCTCATTAGCAACAAATCTAATGGGATTTGAGAACCTGTTGTGCGAGATTGTGACCAGCCCCGACCTGGTTGCCCGGACTCTAAGCCATCTTGTGGCCGGGCAGGTTGAGTTCTGCAAAGAAGTCGTTCGACAAGGTTTGGACATCGGCTTTTTCGAATCGGCCGCCGTTCCGCCGCTGCTGTCTCCGGATAACTTCAGGGACATTGAGCTTGACGCTCTTAAAAAAATTATGGAAGAGACCTCGATGCTTGTAGGCCATCCTGTTCCCTGCATAATAGGCGGTAACACTTTGCCGATTCTTGATTATATTCTGGAAACGGGGACCGGATATGTCTGTTGTCCTGCTGGAACGGACCAGCAAGTGTTTATGGACAAAATGCGAGCACATCCCGACGTGACGGTCAGAATCAATATAGACCCGAGACCAATGACGGCAAAAAATTTTGGTGTTCTCGAAAAGGAAGTTGACAGAGTATTGGAACTGGCCAACAATAGGGAGCGAGTTTGTATTGGCACGGGTTGCCTGCCATTTGAAACAGACCCGGAAGCAGTCTTAAAAACAAAAGAGTATATTCTGTCTAAGAACATCGGTAGAAACAAAGGAAATCAGGATACCGGAAAAGGACAAAGTTAACCTTATATTCTGGTAACCTGATCCCGGCGCGCCGGGACTACCTGATAACCTGGTATTCTGATAACCTAAGAAACGTTTAATACAGGAGAGCAGAAATATGTCGCCAGACCAAACAAATCAGGGCTTGGGCGCCAGCCAGAAACAACAAGTAATGCACATGAACCCGCGCATCGAAAAAGACCGTCAATTGATATTGGATGCTCAAAAAAAGGGTAAAGGAGCTATTTTTAAGACATATCTCAAATTATCAGGTCCTGGCTGGCTTCAGAGTGGTATTACCCTGGGTGGAGGTTCGCTGTCTTCGAGCCTTTACCTGGGTGTGCTGGTTGGCTTTAGCTTTATGTGGCTCCAACCGCTGGCGATGATTTTAGGTATTATAATGATGAGCGCCATCGCATACGTAACACTATCCTCTGGCGAGCGTCCCCTGCACGCAATCAACAGACACGTCAATCCTGTGCTCGGCTGGGGCTGGCTGATTGCTTCTATGATGGCTAATCTCGTCTGGTCACTGCCTCAGTTCGCTCTCGGAACCGCCGCACTGAGACAGAACCTCCTGCCAGGAATTCTCGGACCGGCAGTCATACCGGAAATATCCGGAAAAATGATCGCCGGCGGCATTTTTCTCGTATTCTGCCTAACTTTTACTTTGACCTACGGTGCTGGCGGCAAGGGTACGAAGATATTCGAGATTCTGATTAAGACAATCGTCAGTATGATAGTACTATGCTTCCTCGGCGTCGTCATCAAGCTCAGCATCGAAGGAAAGATTCGCTGGGGCGAAATTCTCAGCGGCCTGATTCCCGACTTGAGCCTGTTCGTCAAACCGACCGACATAATAATGCCGCACATACAAAAGGTGGCCGAGCAGTTCCAGTCTTTCTGGACTAATATGATTGTGGGCCAGCAGCGTGACGTCATGATAAGCGCCGCGGCAACGGCGGTAGGTATCAATATGACTTTTCTGCTGCCATACTCGATGCTCCGCAAAGGTTGGGACAAATATTTCCGCGGTCTGGCTATCTTTGACCTGTCAACCGGATTGTTCATTCCCTTTATCTTAGCGACCGGCTGCGTTGTCATCGCTTCGAGCAGCCAGTTCCATGGTCAGCCGGCAGTGGGTTTCGTCGGCGAGACACCCGAAGCCCAGATTACAGAGGCGGCACCGAATAATCTTATCAAGCCCTGGAATGGTCTGATGGAAAAGCGACTGAAAACTGAGGTTGGGGAAGCCGAATTTAACAGGCGGTTGGTCGCGGCGGTTCCGGTCGAGGGATTGACAGAGAAGGAAATCGAACAGAAGAAAATGCAGTGGTTTCAGAGTACCATGGACTACGCCGACAAAAAGATGGGGGCGATGTTAGTCAAACGCGACGCCTTCAACCTGGCCGACACACTGGCGCCGCTGACAGGCCCTGTTATTGCCCAGTACGTATTCGGCTTAGGCGTTATTGGTATGGCGATGAGCGCCGCGACAATGCTTATGACAATCAACGGTCTGTGTCTCTGTGAGCTATTGGGCAAGCCGCCGAGGGGCTGGACCCAGAAAATCGGAAGCCTGATGGTCTCGGTCGGGGCGCTCGGACCGTTCTTCTGGAAAGACGCCGCACCATATCTGGCGATACCGACGTCCGTCTTTGCAATGGTGCTGCTGCCCATAGCATACTTCGCATTCTTCCTGCTGATGAATCAGAAGACCTTCATGGGCGAGAATATGCCTATCGGGGTCAAACGCATCCTCTGGAACATCCTTATGGCACTGGCAGCCGGTGCCGCATCATTCGGAAGCGTCTGGAGCCTCTGGTCGAAGCTGCAGTGGAAAGGAATCGGACTGCTCGTCGGCTTTATCGTCCTCTGCATCGTCGTGCATTTCGTCCGTCCAAAGCACAAGAGAGCATGACATCCAAGCAATGGGAAAAACTGATGGCTGTGCTGAACGGCCAAGTGTTTGAGCCGGTGCCGGTAGGGTTTATTATCGACAGTCCCTGGCTTCCGGGCTGGGCGGGGATGTCCATCATCGATTATTTTTCCAGCGAACAGATGTGGTTCGAGGCCAACCTCAAGGCCGTCAGACAGTTCCCGGACATTATGTTTTTGCCGGGGTTCTGGTCCGAGTTCGGGATGTGTACCGAGCCATCCGCCTTCGGTGCGAAATGCTCCTGGCAGGAAAACGAGCTGCCCTATGCAGATAAAATCATTACCGATATTCAGGATGTCCATTCACTCTGCAAGCCGAACCCTAAGACGGACGGCCTGCTGCCGTTCGTCCTCAATCGCCTCAAACATTACCAGGGCCGAATCGAGCAGGCGGGACACGCCATCAGATTTGCGGTCTCGCGCGGGCCGTTGAATGTGGCCTCGTTCCTGGCCGGCAGCACCGAATTCCTTATGGCCATCCGAACCAACCCCGACGAAACACGCAAGCTACTCGGAATTGTAACGGATTTCATTATCGACTGGCTCGAGCTTCAGGCCCGTACCTTTCCTTCCATCGATGGCATATTCATCCTCGATGACATTGTAGGATTCTTAGGTGAGGAAGATTTCAAAGAATCAGCACTGCCATACTTGAGACGCATTTTCCAATCGCTTGACGTTACGGTGAAATTCTTCCACAACGACGCCCCCGGACTGATATGCGCACCGTATCTTCCTCAAATCGGCGTGAATCTTTTCAACTTCAGTTTCCAGCACACCCTGGGCCGGATGAAGGAGCTTACGAATAATGCCGTTACTTTGCTCGGAAACATCCCTACGGTTGATGTTCTTGCGGCAGGTGCGCCCGAAGACGTGCAAAACAGTGTCAAATCTGCACTCGAATCAATAAGCGACAAGAGCCGGATTATCCTGTCCTGCGGCGGCGGCATGCCTCCCGGCGTTTCGACAGAAAACATCGAGGCTTTTCTATCGGCAACTGGGTAAAGAAAATAAAATTTTTATGTATTATAATGCCGAGGGTTCACGTCTTTGCCTTGCAACAGCCTATAATAATGAGTCGGTTGATTTTCGTTTTTGTATGTTCTGTGATGACATAGATCAGGTCGTGAAGAAATGAGGGATTTGGTGGATTCAGGTTTATTAAATGAGAACAACGAGTGTGCTGTAATCGTAGCACATCCCGATGATGAAACATTATGGGCTGGCGGTTTGATGCTGATGCATCCCGAGGTAAAATGGACCGTCGTAACACTCTGTAGAAAAAGTGACCATGACCGTGCTCCTAAGTTTTTCAAAGCCCTTGAAAGGCTAAATGCCGTGGGTTTTATGGCCGACCTTGACGACGGCCCCGAGCAGACGCCGTTGGATAACAGCGAGGTTCAAAAAACTATAACAGAATTGCTTCCTTCAAACAGGTTTGATCTTATTATAACACACAGTACATCAGGTGAGTATACAAGACATCTGAGACATGAAGAGACGGCAAAGGCGGTTTTGGCATTATGGAACAGCGACAGGTTATTTGCAGACGAACTATGGACATTTGCTTATGAAGATGGCAATCGCAAATATCTTCCTCGCGCAATCAAGGACGCTGACTTATTGGTTGGCCTAAATGATGAGATTTGGTGGAAAAAGTATGATATAATAACCAGGATTTACGGCTTTAGTAAAGACAGCTTTGAGGCTAAGACAACACCAAAAGAAGAAGCGTTCCGGTGCTTTAAAGCCCTATGTTAATTATGGAGAAAGGAGCTGAAAAATGAAAGTTTTACTTTTATATGATTACCCACCCTCACCTGCGGGCCTCGCAACTCAGGGGCATTTGCTTCACAGAGGACTGGAAGAGATGGGAATTGATGTACACGCTGTAAACTTTGAGTCGGCTCAGGAAAAAGAATGGTACTATAGATGGTTTGGGCCGGATATTGTCGTAGGCGTTGGCTACTGGGGACATACATCTCATTTAGTTCTTCACCCCCAAAGGTATGGAATAACGGCAATTCCCTGGCTTGTAGCTGATGGTTATATGGCAAACTATCGTGAGATTCTCGAATACT
>JAUWBX010000496.1 GCA_030609625.1 Phycisphaerae bacterium | reverse complement strand
ACAGGCTTTTTAGTCGGACCTTTTTATGTATGCAACGACTAAACTCAGCGGATTGTTGGTTCTCCGATGATTCTACGTAATTTCTGTTTCTGTCTCTGAGATAATTAGTTATTGTTGCCGAAACAGCATTTGTCATTCTCGCGGAAGCGGGAATCCAGTTTTTCGCTCTGGACCCCTGCTCCCCGCTTTCGCGGGGACAAGTTTACCCCTGCGAAAGCAGGGGCAGGGGTGACATCGTAGGTTTTTGCTTTCCGCAACAGGAACTAATTACAGTGTGTTAACGATGACGTTACCAAGAAGTGCCAACATCATTTACCTCAAGAATATTATCTTTTTCGGTGCCGGTGAATTCATTTAATGAAAGAACTGCCTTAAGGTTTTCATCATCCCCGTTCCTTTCTGCCCAGAACGCGGCCAGTTCGCTTGCGGACCCAACCGGCCGGCGCTTTCGTAATTCAAGGACACCATCAGCACCCTGCGTCGTCCCAAGGTCAACAAGCTCCAGTTGGTGCGCATGCAGATTTCGCCATTGACCCGTGTCAATTCCTTTGGATGAAATGTTGCCTATCCAACGAAAATCCTTCTCCCTGACCGGTACCGATGCTCCACGCACGGCTTTCGTGCTAACCATTTGGGGAGTATTTATAATCAAATTATTGTAGATATACCAACCCCTTGGCGCGTAACGCGGGTCGACAATGTCACCCAGGCGATGGGACGATGTTTCTTTTTCCCAGAAGTCAATGAGAAAAGGCTCCAGTGCCTCATTTTTCAGTTTCGGAGTAATGGTCTGAAGCTCGATCCCCTTCTTGTACCAATGGAAAACAACATTGCATTTTACGAAAGAGTTGTGTGCAATAAGGTTATTCGGTGAAGCTCGATATTCAAAAGCGAGTTTTCCGGGCCCAAGCTCATCGGCCATATGTGGGGGGTCAGTATCGCCCCAGCAGCATTCTATCGGCTCGGCGATATCCTCGAGGTAATTATTTGCAAACACGTTGAATTTGCCGTGGATACGAACGGCCCCCGCATTCGGCTCATCGAATGCGAGAAAGATATTGCTGTAAACATCGTTGTAATTGCCGTCTCTGATTGAGACGGCCCCTTTGCAGTTCAGAAAAGTATTTCCGCGAATCACATTGCGGTGTGATTTAATGCAGATAAGCTCGTGTTCCCCGTTGCAGCGTGTGAAAAGGTTCTGCTCGACTATTGCGTAATGAGCCCACTTGCCATCCCCATGGAGGTAAACGCTTGAGCCGTCATTGGTTCCAAGCTCCTTGTAGTCGTGAAAATAGTTATGGTCTATCCTTGCGTATCGGTTTCCAGGGCCAAAGTGTATATAGGCCCCCGCCGAGCTTCTTCTACCAAATTCGCAATGATCTACACGAACATGACGAGAAGACTTAAATTGCACCCAGTGAAACTTTTCGCTGGTGTCTTCCATCAGGAAGCGGTTTTCCGTGATTCGGATGTGTTCTGAATCCTCGCAATATATTCCGCCTGTCCCTTTGAACAGAAATCCCTCGACGCGAATCCATGATGAATTCTCAATCCGCAAACGACCAGGGCCACAGATAACGGTCTTTCCCGGTTCCAGAGCTTTGACGACAACAGGCTGCCTGGCAGTCCCATGACGGCCTATGAAAATCAACTCTTGAGGGAGTTCATATACACCCGGAGCAACGAGAATGGTTTTTCCGGGCGATACCTTGCGTACAACCTTGATGAGCTCTTTTAAGGACGATACTGTGACCTCCTCGGGCGCAGCGAGAGCCGCCGGCACAGCGAAAGAGAGCAGTAGAAGTGTAATAAGTCTTCGTAAGTGACCGCGCACGCTTTATATCCGACATAATATATTGAATAGAATCACATATTTCTCCGGCAATTATACTTTTACCGACCTTAGGAGTCAAATCAAACTTGTTTATTTGCATCAATGCTAACATTATTGTTAAAAGAGGATGGCCTAAGTTATGCCAAGTAAAGGATTTACGCATCTTCATCTGTACAGTCAGTATTCATCGCCGGACGGTGCCTGATTATCAGTCGTTGAGTTTGAGTCGATAAATTCATCTGTTATTTCAACGGGGTCTAATCCAACCTTCTCGAAAATTTCCTTTTCCAGGCTATATATTAACGGGTCAACCTTAGCTATGATAATCTTACTTTGAGCTTCCGTGTCATAAAAGAAAACATTTCTTTTGTGGGCTTCAGTCAGTCTTTCTTTTAGCGTCACAATCTCATCGTGCATAACCCTCTTGTCCGCATAATAGACTAATTTTTCTTCCCACGTATTCGGCTTTTCTTCTTCGTCCAGTACGGCTATGTATCTGTGTTTTTTTATGGTCAAAGCGAGTGCCGGATACTTTTC
>JAUWBX010000174.1 GCA_030609625.1 Phycisphaerae bacterium | reverse complement strand
TTTTAGATGATTAAAACTTGGGCACCATCAAATAAACATAAGGCGCTGCAGAAAAAGATATAAGAACAACCGCCAGGGGTGAGATAGCATTGTTGTATTTCTGTCCGATAATTAAAGGCAAAAGAGGTAGAAATAACATGAAAAAACAAAATATCTGAGATATTATAAAGGATATCTGTGGTGTGAAACGGGAATAGAACCATGAAATTTGTTCATGCTGATTTTGATTATATAGTGAAATTATCCGGGGCATCAGCATGGTCATCATAATGGTTAGCGGAACGAACAAAATGCAATTGATTTTGTATGATACGGCATATACACCGACATCAGAAAGTGGTAAATATTTACGAATAACAATAACATCAATATAACCTACTGTCGTTGCACCGATGACATGAATCAGAAAAGGAAGAGAAAAAATTAAGATATCTTTTGTCCATCGCCAATCAAAAAGGGGCAAACCAATCTGTCTGTAAAGAAGGAAAAAAGTAATAATAAATTGCACTATCGTTCCAAAGAGGTTGATCAGGATCAAGAGGATCGCATAAGGCGGAAAGACCGCAAACAGCAAAAAAGCGATTAACATCAATCTCGTAAGCACGTCGACCAAGCCGAGCAGGGACATAATTCCGTATTTCTCTTGAACATTTAAAAAATCGATATTGTTGCTGATCGGGCTTAGAAATGTGAGAAAAAGAAGTACAACAATTATCTCTGAAGATAGCCCTATATAATTTTCAATATATTTATGAAAATAGAAAATTGAAATACCGGCAAAAAGCACAATAGGGAGTTTTATAAAAAAAACGCTCCAGAAGGTTTTCCTAAAATTACCGGTTGCGTCATATTCTTCCCTCCCAAACCTTGCCTTTGCATGATGTGTGAAAAACAGAAAGATGGCGAGAAGACCGTAAACGGCTTGATATAGTGCTACTTTACCATATTCACTAGGAACAAAATATCTTAATACGATCGGCAATGTGATCAGATTTAAAGTCTGAACAAATATTTTGGATGATAATAATTGAACAAACGATTTTACTGAATCCTTTATTAGCATTGTTTGATTATGATATAAGAGTTGTATTTAGTATTTAGCTCTACGAGGATACTTAAGGCAATTATTATCTTGACTTGGACAATATACTACGTACGTAAGTGATCGGATAAGACTACTCTCTATCTATATTGTGTCGAACATTGCTACTATTTCTACTGACGTTGGCCTATGTTTTCGATTAGGACAAATTAGCAATGGAAGCAAATTTGGCAGATTCTCAATGAAGGTTTTTGGAGGAAAATCTTTCTTTAAAATGCACTTTGCCAAGCCACCCGTTTCTGAATTTATGTCTCAAAACTTGCGTTGAATTACGCTACATGGTATGGTGGTTGCTGGCTGGGCTAAGGGAGGGAGCCCGTAGGGCGACCGGAGCAAGGCTTCCAGTCTTAATACAGTATCATGGTGGGGAGGCCGTGCCGTAACCATCAAAATTGAAGATCGCTTTGACCTAGAAGGCTGTCCTCAAATCGCTCAATCTTAGTGGCCTCCAAACTACTGTGGAATCGTCTGGTAATGATCCAGATTATCTTTTAATAAGGAAATCAGGTCAGTCCTTGCGTTTTCACGCTCGATGGGAACTTCACTATCCACTATGTTCAATTGAGCTTTGCCCAATATCGAAGCAGCTTTTGTCCAGTATAGAGTTTCATTTTGAAAATGGCGTGTCTTTGAAACGTGCTGTATGTTGGTAAGCTTTGCCAAAAGATTCTGACAGGCACTGGAGCCAGAGGATTTTTCAGAAAGAATGATTATACTGAGACTTTTGAAAAATTATATTCCGAGTCATTGCGAGGAGCTTTAGCTCCGTGGCAATCTCAATGTTTTCATATGCTTAAAGATTGCTTCGCTTCGCTCGCAATGACAAAGTGGGGGTTTTTCAAAGGTCTCTATACTTTTTTCGTTAGACATTCTTACTCCCTTTTTCAGGCATTCTTTGCACCTAATGAATGCGCATCAGCTGCGCATGCAGCCGGGAAGGGAGCGGCGGAGCGTGGCGTCAGCTGCATGCGCTAGGCTGCGCCGGTCGCGCCTCAGTCGCTTGGCAAGCACCTGCAAGGCCGCAGACATGCAGGCCTGGATCATCGCTCAGCGCTCCGAGCTCCCCGAACCGAGTCGCTTCGTCATGTGAATGCCCGTGCTCACGTACCCGAGTCGCTCATAGAGCGACCGCGCTGCCTCGTTGTGAGCGAACACGTGAAGCGACACCCTGGAGACCCCTTCCTCGTGAAGTCTGTCCTCCAGGGCCAGCAGAGCCTGCCGGCCGTACCCTCTCCGTCTGAACTCGTCGAAGACCTCGAAGTCACAGATGAACGCCGATGGCACTCCATCGCATGCGTCTAGCCTGAACCAGACCATGCCGATACATGAGCCATGCTCGTCGTCGATGATGTTGAGGAGATGGTGATTCTCGGTGGCGATACCATCCGGAAGCAGCTTGCGGTAGCTGCGCTCGGCCTTCTCCTGCGCCACCGCCGGGTCCCAGGCTCCTGCTGTCACGTTCTCTTCTGCGTACCTCGGGACGGCTCGCTCCGTGTACGTCTCGAAGTCGCACTCAGACATGGGAACCAATCGGATCACTCTACCTCCCCTTTCGCGTCGGTGCTGCCTGGTGGCGCAGCCTAACGTTTTTTGATTCTTTTTGCCCAAATATCAAATGTTACCTTTCGTGGATGGACACCAACTTATCAATTCATATCCCTTCACTTTCGCTTGATAATACTTTTCTGCTTTTGTTCTATTCACCTTGCCGTAGAAGAAAGCCACAAACATCTTGCACGCACCCGATGGGTAGATACTTTCAATATCCTAAAAAAGGAACAACCGGGAGTCCAGACAACGTCTCTTCCTTCATATAATCCTGGTCTACCGTAAATGCTACAACTTTGTAGGGCGAATCATGGTAAGATAAAAATGACTCATAACCGCCATTTCAGTAGCTCCAAATGGCACCACTTTTTCCATAAGGAATCTCCTCTTCTGATTGTGAAATCTCCACGCATCACTTCGATATCCAAATCAGTGCGCCAATGCTGGAGAGCACTCTACGCCTCTGCTACCCAAACTCACCTTTCCGATAGGCAGGAAAATAACCGGTCATATCGTTTGGATCGGCACCCGCACGTCGGCAAAGCTTCTCATAAATCTCTGGCTCATAGACTTGTTTTACACACCGTAAGGCTACCTCCCTTGTGCCGAATTTTCTCTTAAATTTAGCTATACCACTAGTCCCACCACCAAGATTAATAAGCGGAATGTTTAGGGATTTCAGGTAGTTCACGCCGTACCAAATCAGCGCAGTTGCGTGCTTCGCGCTCTCAGGTAGGTCAACCAGGAATAGAGCCTCTCCCACATCCTTAGAGTAAGTAAATACCTCAACAGCCTCCAGTTGCTCAGGATTTGGTGCACCCACCATCAGGACATTTTCTAAACCGAAGAGAAACAACAGGGTATCTCTGGAGAAGAAGTAATCAGACGCTGCATCCTTTCTGCGAAAGAAATCAATGTAATTAGCAAGGAAGAAATCGGCCAGAGTAGGCTTTTCAACAGCAAAATTTGAACGGATATTGCCCCAATCTCTAAGATTCTGTTTTCGAGTCCTAGATAGATTTGCCCACAGCTCATCAAGACTAAGGGTTAAATCTAAAACGTGGATAGTGTCGTATTGATAAATTTCATCTGGATCAAAGTGGGTACCGTAATAAAATATCGGATCCAACCCAAGATAACCGCAGATATAGCCTCTCTGTCTGACAAATTCTTTCCAGTATGATGAAAATTCAGAACAGTCACCATTTGCAACGATACCAGAGAATCCAAAGGGTTTCAGTATGTCGATATATCCGTCATATTCTCGTTCGGCAATTGGGCAAATAATCCGAATATTCTCTGATTCAAAACAATAGAGATAAGTCTTGAAACCCGTAGTTAGATGCATCGCATAACAGTTCTCCCATGTATGGCCGAATGAATGTTTACCCCCCTTTAAAGCTTCCTTCCACTCAGAAGGAGACTCAAGCGGGATACAATCCTGTTTTATCATTATCTAAACTCACCCCCTCGATAGGCCGGAAAATAATTAGTAATGGTACTACCCGTTGCTTTTACAATTTCTGAATATTTTTTGTGGTCAAAGATACGCCCACAGAAGTAGGCAGTTCGAGTTTCAGTTGCCCAGCCCTGTTTGAACCGGCTTAAACTGTCCTTGCCTTTATACTTAACTCCTGCACCGCCGCCCCAGTCAATCCAGCGGACTCTGTCTGATAGGTATTCAATTATAGACCGGTATAAAACGCTCGAAACTCCTAACTTGCGAGCATTATCGCTAAATGAGGCAACGTGAGCCTGAGCCACGTTTCCTTGTATGAATAATGTTGCCATTCCGACTGTAGCGCCTTGGTGGACAGATCTCAACATCACCAATCCGGGGATATTAAACTGTTTGACAAAAGCTTTTCTCGAAAACGCTTTGATTCCCTTAATGTTATGTCTTTCAGCCAAAGTACTGTGCAACGCCATCCAATCCTCGATGAACTGCATAGGGTTTTCACACTCTTCCACAGATATACCCCTATTTCGCGCGCGCTGCGCATCTCTTCGGCGATGGCTGGATATAATGTCGTTTATGGGGCGATGCAGGTCTGCAATATAGTGTTTTTTAAAGGGAATAACTACATCCTTGAAACAGCGGTGTAGATAAGCCGAGTCGTATTTCCCAAATGGGTCAGTGACCATAGATAGACTTACCAGTTCATCGCTCAGATCATCTAAATCGAGGTGAAGCTGCGACCAATCTCTACACACAAAAAGAGGATAACATCCCATTCCATCGCGGTATGGAAACCCCGGTATCTGGCGCTCCAAGATCCACCCCCCGCACCGAGGCAATTCACGTGGGTCGCCAAATTCGGCTAACGATTGCGCATAGTCGGGATGCATATATCCGGTCATTGTTTCAACTCCTTTAGGATAATTATAGCCATTCGTTTCATATCCTGCCTATCATACCTTTGGTCACATGGCAATGTCATGATTTCATCAGCCAGCTTATGACTATCCCTAAACTCTTGAGGGACAATGCCTTGAATCGGCCAATGAACAGGAGGATAGATTTGATGCTCGAACAACACCTGCCTTATGGTGTCTCGGTTCTCGAGACGAATCGGAAACCCTAGGGGGACAACGTCTGCAGTAAGCGTAGGGAATAAGGCAATGCCACTTAATGCTTCGGCTAAGATTTTGTAATTTTCTCTTCGCCGTTGGGCGATTGTTGCGTAGTCAAAAGTATGCAACAAGAGAGACTTAGAAAGTTCGCTCATAGCGTAATATCCAATCGGACCTGTAGGCTCGGTCTCCTGAAATAACTCGAACCAGCGACGGTTCCCCCCATGAATATCGAATTCTCTACGCAAAACACCGGCATAAAAAGCCTTCAGCCACCATTCTGCCGGGGGAGGGGCCAGATCAATATCATGAAAATCGAGTTCGGGATTACGAGTAAGGACTCCACCATCGGGTACCCCTAAAAACTTTCGGGGGCTGAATATAACAAAATCAGAGAACCGCCCCACGTCTTTAGACAACAA
>JAUWBX010000424.1 GCA_030609625.1 Phycisphaerae bacterium | reverse complement strand
GCAGGGATAGTCAAAAATGGAAGATAATTTATTTACAAGTCCTAAGTCTTGCGAATTTTCTTTTGCCGACGCGGATGACCATACCATCTTTGGGAGTGATTTCAGCGTTCGGGTCATCTAATTTTTTGCCGTCGATACTGGCCGCTGACTGCTTTATCATTCGTTTGGCTTCGCCGCCACTTGATACGAGTTTGCAGGCAAGCAGCAGCTTACTCGCAGCGATAGGCTCGGCTGTTATTTTAACTTCCGGTATTTCATCAGGTAGATGGCCCTGTGCGAATACCTTGTCGAATTCGGCAGAGGCGGTCTGAGCGGCCTGCTCATTGTAGAACTGGCTCACAATTGTTTTGCCCAACAGGACTTTCGCGTGTTTCGGGTGTGTCTTGTCAGGATTTACAAGTTCAGCCATTTTTTCACTCGGCAGGTCGGTTAAAAGCGTGAAGTAGTTTTCCATCATATCATCGGAGATACTCATAACCTTGCCGAACATATCTTTCGGCTCATCGGTAACGCCGATGTAATTGCCTTTGGATTTGCTCATCTTTTCCTTGCCGTCCAGGCCAACAAGTATCGGCATTGTAATTACAATCTGCGGGTTTTGACCGTAGGCCTTTTGGATATCGCGGCCAACAAGATTGTTGAAGGTCTGGTCTGTACCGCCTAACTCTACGTCACTATTTACCATAACCGAATCATAACCCTGCATAAGCGGATACAGAAACTCGTGAGTATAGACATCCACATCCGCCTGCAGACGCTTTTTGAAAGTATCACGCTGGAGCATCTGGGCAACGGTCTTTTTGGCGGCTATCTGGATAAGCTCCATCAACGTCAGCTTCTCAAGCCATTCGCTGTTGTACCTGATTTCGAGTTTCTCTTCGGATGTATCGAGGATTTTGCCGGCCTGCTCGAAATATGTTTTGGCATTTTCCTGGATTTGCTCGGGCGACAAAATCGGCCGAGTTGCATTTTGTCCCGTGGGGTCGCCGATTCGTGCGGTATAGTCACCGATGATAAGGACGGCCTTATGGCCGAGGTCCTGGAACTGACGCATCTTGCGAAGTACGACCGTGTGGCCGAGGTGTATATCAGGGCTGGTAGGGTCCAGGCCAAGCTTGATTCGCAATTGTCTGGAGGTTTTGGCTGCCTCGGTGAGCTTTGTAGCCAGTTCAGCTTCGGTGAAGATTTCAACCGTGCCGCGCTTTAGCAGCCGAACTTGTTCTGCAGTTGTCTTTGCCATATATATTTCTCTGCAAACTAAGATACATTGGAGCCGCAATTATAAGAAATCGACGGAAAATTGGCAAGCACTGGTTTGGCAGCGCGCAGCTATTGTTGGCTCTGTGCGTGTTCGCCTGCGACGCCGCCGGATACGATAAATGTCATCGCCTCGGAGCTTTCAATATCCAACGGCTTAACCGCCTCTTTGGGGAAGATAAGAACATTACCGGCGAAGTTGTACGACTGCGGAAGATAAACGGCGACATGGTCCTTGAGCCCGAGATTGTCGAGGTTTTCTCTTGTCATAAAGCCAACAATCTTTGCGTAAGAATTTGGTCCGAACGTTACCAATACAGGCTTGTCGAATTTTTTCTTTTCGCCGGCAAAGGCCTCCACAAGGTCCCTGATAGCGCCATATAGCATTTTGACCAGAGGAACTTTGGCGAAGAGTTTATCCAGGAGACCAAAGAGTTTTTTGCCCACGAAATTAGATGCGAATACGCCGATGAGAAATATTCCGCCAATCGTAACTAAAAGCCCCACCAAAAGCCCCAATCCAGGAACCTGTATAAATGGCAACAGTTTGCTAAAGAGTTTGTCCAGACCGGTAAAAATATAAACGAGTACGAAAATCGTAAGGCCAACGGGGACGAAAACCAGAAGACCTCGCAGGAAGTATTTCAAAATTCTTTTCATTTGACAACTCCAAATAGAATCACTTGCTTTCAGGTTTATTTTGAATCCTGCTGTTTTTTGAAAAAGACCTCACAGCGAATATATACGGCACAAGGGCGGCAAGAAGGAAGACAAGGCATATAGTTTCTACCTGTTCTTTGCCCAGGTGGCGGTGAATCATTTTCCATAGGGATATTGTTTCATTCGGCCAAAGTATTTTTACATCAAAATGATATGCACCGTCAATCAAAATATGGAGCCAGATGCCGAGGATGCCGGAGATGACCATTTTAGATAGACTGGTTTTGTAAGGTATGCGAAATAGCTGCATTATTTTTTTGAACAAATTCCGTAACGGATAGGCCGCCACACCCCAGAGGGCACCTACCGCCGCGCCGATTAGCAATGTATGGCAATAGCGGTGCCTCGGCCATCCAAAATTGAAGAGCATTATAACCAGGACCTCAATGTCCACAATAACGTTGGCAAGGACAAAGACCGGGACGTCAATCCACTTCCTAAATACCAGCCCAACAAACCCACTGGGCCCAAAATGATATGGTGTAAACGGCATTTGAAACTCACTTTAAGGAATAACAATGATTAGGTGCCGGTTAAATATCCATCTTTTTGCAAATAGTTTTGGACGTAGTCTTTGATAGCGTCTTCGAGGGGGGTTGTTTCTTTGTTGTAGCCGGCTTTGTGGAGGTTGGTTATATCGGCGCAGGTATAGTATTGATACTGGTCGCGGATCGATTCGGGCATTTCGATATATTCGATGTTTGGCTTTTTGCCCATAGCAGCGAAAACGGCTTTTACCAAATCATTCCAGGAGCGGGCTTTGCCGGTGCCGATATTAAAAAGCCCGCTTATCTTTGGGTTGTCGTAAAAAAACAGCGTCATATCAACCGCATCCTTGACGTAAATAAAATCACGCTTCTGCTCGCCATCGGCGTATTCGGGCTTGTATGATTCGAAGAGACGGACCTTGCCGGTAGAAGTAATCTGCTCAAAGGCCTTTATACAGAAGCTTCGCATATCGGCCTTGTGATATTCATTCGGCCCATAGACGTTAAAATATTTCAGGCCTACGAGCTTTTTCAACAGGCCGGCCCTGCGTGCCCAGAGGTCAAACAGGTGCTTGGAGTAGCCGTACATATTTAGAGGTTTGAGGTTTTCCATTTTCTCCTGGTCGTCGCTAAAACCGGCTGAGCCATCGCTGTAGGTTGCTGCGCTGGAAGCGTAGATAAAACGAACGCCGGCATCGGTCGCCCATTGGGCTAATAGCTTG
>JAUWBX010000207.1 GCA_030609625.1 Phycisphaerae bacterium | reverse complement strand
GAGTTGTCAATGTCATTATTGAACAGGGTTCTAACATTCGTGATAAAATCAGGGTCATCGGCAACCTGCACTATCACATCATAGTAAACTCGAACTTGTTTATGATAATGCCATATTACAATAGCGTAGATTTCATGCATAGCTTCGAGGTCGATTGTAACATCCTGCCGAAATGGGCCTAACTCAACATAGCTGCCGTCAGCAGCTTCTTTGTCGCCGTCTGTTATCATTTCTATTTCGCCTATGATGGGTTCTTCGTCGCTGCTGGCTACAGGCTTTCCGAGGGCGACATTTGTTGTTCCCACAGGGGCCAAACATGGCGGACGCGGCTTGCCCAAAGGCTTCTCGAGATTCGCTACCCGTGTATCCTGCGGCGTTCCCACGAACATCGGCTTGGGCAGCTCAATTTCAATCGGCACCATTTCGGCAGGCTGAGCACTCTCTGTAACAGTCGTATTAGTGTCGGCAGACTCCGGGGAGGATTTTTTGCAGGCCGGAACAAAGCACAAAAACATCACCAGCAATACACAAACAGAAACTTTCACAACTAAGCCAAAATCTTTCTTCATCATTTTTCTAACCTCAAAAATTCCTATTTTTACGTAACTGACAAAACCGTATAACTGTCAGTACACTACCCGTTATCCATCAAAACCGGAGCGGGCATAATATCCTATTTATATGACGTTGTCAAGCTGTCTAAAAGTATATTTTTTTTCTTTTCTTTGCAAAAAAAAATACGGCAGGAATTCAGGAGCACTGAATCCCTGCCGTTACTAATAAATTCATCGAAACAGTCTCAGCAGATTCACAGAGTTTCTGGTCTCGATTTTTTTTTATCCGCCTGTACTCTCTTCTGCCGGCGGTGCTTCCTGTGGTGCACTTTGGGCCGGGGCCGCTGCCATCTCGAGCACTTTTGACTCAAGTCCCGCCTTGGCAAGGGCATAATAGAGCACGGCGCCAACGATGAAAGCTACCAGTGGTGCCGCTGGAATATTGGCCAGACCAACCAGCGGAGCAATTCCTACGATAAAGCCAACCACCCAGGAAATCCAGCCTGCAAGGTTCCAACCGGCCCGCGGCCCGGCCCATTTCTTCCCGGCCATGAGATAATCGACCATCATCGCACCACAAACCGGACCAAAGGAAGCACCTATCACGGTAAAGACGTCGCCTGCCCTGCCTGCCCAGCCGGTTACAGCAAGTATTATACTCACCGCAGTACCAATCCCCACTGATATAAACGGATTGACCTTAGGCAAAGTTGTCTTGAAGCTGTTGGCCGCGATGAATGCGGAGAAGCACGCAGGGGGAAACGCGGCAACAGCCAGCAATAAGGCCATTGCCTTTCCGGCGCCGGTAGAGCCCATTAGATCCCCGATAAAACCGGCATCAGCCGGGTTCATAGCATACTTTCCCGTCGCGCCAAACGCTCCGGCAGCAATCAGAATGGCAGCCCCTGCGGCCACTATCGCAGCCAGAGCAACTCCGAATAGGCCGCCCATCTGGACGTCTTTTTCGTCTTTGCTGTTCATGCCAAAGTCAACACCCGCGGCCCCCGCCGTAGCGAAGAAGCCGACCACAAACGATATACTCAGAGCCATCACGCCGAAGAAACTCAAACCGCTTGTTGCGCCGCCCTCAACGGCTCCCGCTGTAACTAGTGCATCGGCATTGAAATCACCTATCCCACCTAACGCTTTGAACACCATTATCAAAAGAATCACAAGCGGGATCAGAGGTAATAAGGTCGCGACCTTTGCAACATATTGGATACCTTTAAGTCCGACAAAGGCCGCCACGATAGCCCATAGTACGGCAATAATCTTTGCTGCGGCAGCACTGCCACCGAACAACGGCGCAAGAGCCAACGATGCGAAATAGGAATTGACACCGAGCCAGCCAAATTGAAGGACGCCCATCAAAAAACCCGGCATAAGAAATCCACCCTGCGCACCGTATGTCGATGTCCCAATAACATACAGTGGCAGTCCGGTTTTCATACCCAACAGGCCCGGAACCAAGTAGAACAAAAAGTGACAAAGAAGCGCTGCTACAACTAAACCCAGAAGCGCTACACCAATACCCTGGCCCAGCACACCACCAGGTGCGCCGGAACCACCCCCACTTGGCGCCTGGCTCCAGAACACGAACCACAAGAAGATACCGGCGTACGTCGGTGCCGTGTTCTTGTACCAGGGCGCCCGGTTCTCAGCCGGATTCGGCTTGGCCATACTGACGTAATCTGGCAGCATTCCATTACTCATAATCTGTTCTCCTAACTAAAACCTTAATTAAGTTCCACCCGGCACCTTGCCGGGTATCTACGCAGTACACCTGTAAGAAGTCCGTCGATGCGGCGCCGGATGACGCACGTATGTATCCATATAATATTCCCACTCAAAAGGTAAAACAACTTTAAAATTAGCCTGTTTTTGGGATTCGGATTCTCTTGCCATCGTTCATCGCTGATTCGTGAGCACATATCCCTGTCATTGTCCAGTTCGCAGCGGTATTTGCATCGACTGCGGATTCTCTGTTTTCGACAATCGCGCGAATAAACTCATGAGTCAGATGGGGATGAGAGCCGCCGTGCCCACTGCCTTGAATAAAGGAAGTGTGCTCGTGCTCTTCATCATAGACCCCACGCCCTGTGAAAGGAGCTATCTCTTTTGGCAGCAAGCGGCCATAATCCGGCACTTTTACCCTTTCGGCATCTTCATAGCCGGTATAAATCACCGGGTCTTCGCCGGCAACCTGCTCCCATTCAAACGAAAGCTTCGTGCCATATACATCGAAGCTTTCTCTATACTGTCGAATGGTATTAAACAGCGACCGCGTTACCTCACAGGCAAGCTTTGAACCGGCGAGTTTTATAATCGCGGTTTCAATTGCAAAAGGTGAATTGTAGAGTTTGATATAATCTTCTTGAATTCGCCCTGAGCCGTGACAGACGACAGATTCGGCCTGCTTCCGCGCAAGGCAAAGCAGAGGACTGACAGCGTGGGTTGCGTAGTGCATAGGAGGGAAACCATACCAGTAATCCGGCCAGCCCGGCAATCCCATATTCTGCTGATGCGAACCACGCAGGAACTGAATCTCGCCCAATTTGCCCGAATCGACAAGCTCCTTTGCGTAGAGAAACTCCCGGCTATAAACGGCCGTCTCCATCATCATATATACCTTGCCGGACTTCTTCCGTGCCTGAGCTATTGCAAGACAATCCTTTGTGGTAGTGGCCATCGGAACAGTACAGGCGGCATGTTTGCCTGCGTTCAAAGAGGCCACTGCCATCCAGGCATGGTCGGCTATCGGCGAAACCACGTGGATAGCGTCCAGCTCATCAATGCTTAACAGGTCTTCGAATTTGGTGAACCGTCTTTCTATTCCAAACTGGTCGCCTATTTCATTGAGGTGGTCTTCGCTTCTCTGGCAAATAGCATAACATTCAGCGTCGGGGTGTTTTTGATAAATAGGAATGAACTCAGCCCCAAACCCAAGCCCTACCACCGCTACTTTTACCTTCTCCATCGGCTTTCTCTCCTTTCCGGCCTGCGTGGGTTCTGGTCTTGCGCTAAATCGCAAAACTGGCTACCCAACAAACACGCGCCGAATAGCTCACCTCGTCATTATTCCTGCATTTTAGTTCGGATTACCAGGTAAATATGCACAATCCCAACCAATGCAAACACCAAAGCGGTGTAACGATGCACACTCAAAAGTAATTCCTCCCCATGCGTCCCGAAAAGCGATAACATGCTCAAAACAATCGACAATATCAACGGCAAAGCCAAAAAGATAATCAGCCAAAACGTTACTTTTTGGCCCACCGCAAGGTGTCCTGTGGAGAGGCCGGAGTTTTTACTTTTGCGCTCTTCGCCGGTGCTTTTGACCAAAGTAACACGCTGAACAATACGCTGGAACCATGGCCAATCGCTGCGAGTGAAACGACAATTCCGTGCCCACATCACAGCTAAAACCGCCAAACAGATTGCGAAAATCGGCGAAAAAGTAGCATGCACCATCACCAGATAACCGGAAATATGCTCACCCAAAATAAGTGTCGGATAAAACCCGGTAACCGCCAATACCACAAAGCAAAGCAGTGCTAACAGATATACCAGTTTCCTCAAAACACCCACAAGGCTTAGCCTCTGTTTGATGAAAAGCAGCATAAACAGATATACCAGTTTCCTCAAAACACCTTCGAAGCTTAGCTTCTGTTCGATGAAAACCAGCGTAAGAAAATCCACCAGATTTTTTACGGGGTTCCACTGACGTTCATTACCGAAAGGAAAAGCTATGCAGTGCAAAACAACACCCACAAAAGTAACTGCAAATGTGGTTATTGAAATCGTTTGATACATATCACTCACATATTCTCAACAAGAACCACTAATCTTGCCCGGTCAATACCTTCACAACGCAGGACAGGGCCTTTAGCGCATATAATAACAAAACCACGGCCAGAACCGCACAAGAGCCAAGGGTAATAATCTTCAACAAGGGACGGAACACGAATGAAAAAGCAAACGCCTTCGTGTAAAAAGGACGAACATTCAGGAATTCAATCATTTTCACGGCGTCTCGTCGATTGACGATAGGAGAATCAACGGCAACATCACCGAAGAAGAAAGACGCATCGGTCGAATGACAATCCTCACACCTTCTAACACCCAGCGATTGGGCGGCCGGCCTGACGTTATGGCCAATGGGCCACAAGTAAGGCTTGGCCGCCGGGTGATTTTCTTCTTCGGATAAATTCCCGGAATCATCCAGTTGGTAGAGCCTGCCGGCACTAATATACACTGGCATACCCTTGACTGATTTGGCTAATGCCTCGAGGCCTTTGGCGATATGCTCAGTAGTCAGCTCAGGCCAATCGCCGGAAGTTGGACGGTTAGCATCGGCGAAGACCGGGACGATGACTTCTGTCACGGTGGTAAAGGCAATGGGCGCGACATTCTGGTCTTCTACGGTTGCCCAGAAGGAAGGCCAGAGCAGCTTATGAGGTGCAATCTTACCATCGGGTTGTTGGGCGAAAACAGGAGAGCTAATATGCGGAAGCGCCTCGCGGGATTTATTAACACCAATCGTTCCCAGGCGATGCGCTCGGGCGGTTTTAGTCAAAATGGTTTTTTCCCTTGGCCAGAGACCCGAGTGGCAGGCGGTGCAGCTTAGCCTTTCAAAGTGTACCGGAGGAATACCCCAATGTTTCGGCACGGGCGCACCCG
>JAUWBX010000211.1 GCA_030609625.1 Phycisphaerae bacterium | reverse complement strand
GCACGATTATAGTGTCCTCTAACTGCTCGACGAGAATTTGCACCTTGCACGACATTCGACTTTTGAGAAAATCATGTGTACCGTCTATACTAACCAGGGCTTTGTAAACCTTAAGGTCGGGATTCATAAAGCCACGCTGCTGGTCTGGCAGCGGCGCTACCTCAAGCACTTCGCCCTCCAATACTTTGTCGGGGAACGCATCCATAACTATCGTTGCAGGCTGACCCGCTCGTACCTTATCAACCTCGGTCTCGTGGACACCGATTTCAGCAACCATCCCCGCAGTATCAGGCATTGATAAAATCGTTTGTCCCTCGGAAACTGATTCGCCTTCAGCAGTAATTCCGCTGCTCGTTCCTCCGCCTCTATATCGCATGGACCTATACATATCATCGCTGCCGCCGGTACCATATACTACCAGCCCCGGAGCCTGTGCTTTAATTGTACAATACTCGATATTCTGGTTTATTTCTTTGACCCTTTTTTCTTGCCAATAAAGCTGTTCTTGGGCCGTACTTAGTCTCACCTGGGCCTGGGCCAGCCTTGAACGGCACTGGGCATAAACCCGCTGTAATTGGCGGCCGGCCTCAACGTAGTCACTGAGGTATTGCTCGGCATTTTTCGGAAAATCGTATTTTTTAAACAACGCCAGAGCCACCACGGCACTTTCCTTTGCAAACTGACGGTTTGTCAGACTTAACTCGTCTCTTTGAAGGTCGAGGTCGGAAACGTAATTTGCATCGTGAAGTTTTATAGTCCCGGCTAATGTGTCTTCTGCATTTTTTAAGCTACCCTCGGCCATGGTAATGTTATCTTCCAATCTTTTTAATTCATCTCCGGCAGCCGACCCATCTAATAAATTCGGGTCATTCTTTACTTCCTCAAGAAACGGGACTATAAGTTCAGTCAGTCTGAATGTTTCGTTGGCGTCCTTAATTGGCTTATCGTTGAACCTGTCTAAGTTACTACTCGTCAGGTTAACGACTCCATTTTCACCCTTAATTGTCATGTCGCTCACCTTGCTTGCGTCGTTTCGCTTAATGTTTAAAACTTCGTTTACATCCTCAATCAGCCTGTTTGCTATATCTGCACCCAGATATTTCTGAAGGTCCAACAGGGCAAACCTTACTTTCAATTGAGCGTCCGCAATATCGCTTTCATTTTGTATTATCTGAATGCCACGCGCCTCTGTAGCTGAGATAACGTTTTCCTGGTCACTGGAAAGTTCCATCTTCTCTTGTATCAATTGCTCTTCAAAACCCGAAGAATCCAATTGCACAAGTACCATGTTGGCATCCACATCTTCTTGAGTTACATAGGTACCCGCAGGGACAACACTGAGTATTGTTAAAGTTCCCGACTCCCTATATCCTCTTTTGACCTTACAGTTGTATTCTATTGATTTATGGGCCCTGATACTGCCGCCTTCGGTAACGGTGATGGTCAAATTATCCTGGCGCACGGTGAAAGTTCCACCACTCGAAGTGTCTAAGCCTGTATCCCTTTTTATCGCTGCCGTTACTAATCCTGTAACCAACACTGCTACTGCAATAAGCAGCACAATCAACCACCGCCGCTTTATGCGTTTCTTAACACGCTGACGTTGATTTTGCGATGCGTTTTGATTTTGTTTGTCATTGTAATTTTTCATTGTGTTCTTTGCTCCCACATTCCATCCGGTTTAACCTGTAAAATACCAATATCACGGAAGAAGCTCATTTTAGCAATCGTGTGATTGACCAAAGCACTCGTTACATCATTTTGAGCACCTACCAGGTCATCCTCCGTCTCCAGTAGAAGTCGTATCGTACCTCGTCCGTATTCTAATAGCAATTTCTGCTCTTCGACGCGTCTTTCGGCCAATTCCAGTCCTATCTTTTGAATCCGGTAACTTTCTGCGGTCTCTTCCAGGTCACGATAAGCCTGGCGCACGCCTAATTTGACATTCTCAGATTCATCATCATACGAGCGCCGCTGCTGTTCCATTGTTATCAGCTTCTTTCGATAATCATTGCGTTCAGCCTTTCGGTCAAAGGGCAAATCGGCAGCAAGACCAAGACTGTAGGTCCCCTTTTGAAACTGTAACCTGTCGAAACTGGTCTTATTTGCCGAACTTACATCAGAACTTCCAATCAGGTCAAGTTGCACACCAAGCCCCTCAGCAGCTAATTCAAGTTTGCGCGCCGCATCTTCAAGTGAGTCTTTTGTGTTAGCCAGGTCCAGGCGCCGGGCCAATGCCATTTCCATTGCTTCGGATACCGTATATTCAGGCTGGCTTATGCCTATTTCTTCCAGCGCTGCCAGCTCATTCTGGTCTAATATGATGTTGGCATCGGTAGGTAAAGACAACCTTATTTTGAATCTGTCAAGGGTCTGTTCATAACTTTGTCGGTCTCTAATGAGCTTGTTTTCTGCACTAAGTAAACTCTGCGTGGCCTCATCCACATCGGACGGGGCCCTCTGGCCCACACCAACCTCCATTTTCAACTGGTTCGTTGAGTCGATCAGTCTTTTATAGCTTGCTTCAGTAATATCCACTCTGTCCCTTGCCTGCAACACACTATAGTAATCACTTATAATCCCAACTACAAACGTCTTACGATAGCGGTTGAATGAGCGTATTCGATATAAAACACCCCGCTCGGCTTGAGTCAAATTCTCACGGGCGCTTTTGCCGGCACCACTACCCAGCAAAGGCACGGTCACATCGCCGCTTAAAACCGAGCCTAATGTAGTTCCTGGGTCGCCGGTAAGAAAGCGTGCCCAATCAATAGCAATGCCAATATTAAATAAAACTCCGTCAAGGAACAGTTGTCTCTTGTCAACCCCTCCCGAAGTGTTAATAGTTACATCATCTCCACCACTTTTATTGTCAGTGTAAGTGCTGTCTATAGTACCAAACCACTTTAATGCGTATTTATACCGTTCATCTGTTAAATCAAGTGCTGAAAGGTAAAGAAATTCTTTTTGAGTCTGGTAATCCCGATTAAATTTTGTAGCAATTTCTACTGCCTGTTGAAGATTTATAACACCTGATTCCGGTATCATTTCTGCAATTTCAACGTCATTTGGTGATGCCGGGTCGTTATAATCACTGATTGTATAATTGGTTTTTATGCCGAAGTCATCCTGCCATTTGCTGTCGATAATGTTATAAACTTCCTCATCGGCATCGGCCTTGTAGTGCTGAGGACCGCACGCACCGGCCAAACCAAGGATAACAGCAATGCCGAGCAACCAGCATAACAACGTAACAGGCTGAAACTTGCAGAACATAAGATTCTTCTCCAATGCAGTTCCCACTTGCTTAAACCATGTTTGTACAACTCTTATCTATTATACAATAAAGAAGTTAGAAAATAAAGATGAAAAACCAGCTCAACAGGTACTCCCAATTTTGGGATATTTCGTCGGAAGTTTCCCGCAGGTTCCGGTAAAATCTACACTTTCATCACTTTAACACCTTTAATAATAAAAATATCAGGCAACTCCATTATTAATTGTTAGTCGTTCATCATAGTAGTTAGACGCTTTCGCCCGTAAGAATATTGCTAAAATCTCATAATCTTCACTACAAAATAGCATCTAATTTTATTGTAAAAAGGGTCAATTAAGTGTAAACTAACAGCTAAATGTAAGCTGGCGGCGTAGCCAAGAGGCCCAAGGCGACGGTTTGCAAAACCGTTATTCGCCGGTTCGAATCCGGCCGCCGCCTGTTTTTTCTTATCTTCAACTATGAATTCTGCAATTTTGCGGAAGCTTTATTTACAAGTCCTAAGCAAGGCCGATACTATGAAAGTAAATATCGAAAATCGCACTCTGGAACTCCTCGATGGCGATATTACCGAGATGCAGACCGACGCCATCGTCAATGCCGCCAATGCCAGATTGATTTTGGGCGGCGGCGTCGCAGGGGCAATCAGGACAAAAGGCGGCCCGGAAATCCAGGCCGAATGCGACAAAATAGGAGCCACCTTCGTTGGCGGTGCCGTGATAACAACAGCCGGAAATCTCAAAGCAAAACACGTAATTCACGCTGTTGGGCCTCGAATGGGCGAAGGAAACGAAAATGAAAAATTAAAAAATGCAACCCTGAACTCACTTAAATTAGCCGACGAAAATAATCTAAAAAGCATCTCTTTCCCGGCAATCAGCGCAGGCATCTTCGGCTTTCCTATCGAAAGCTGTGCCGAAATAATGCTCAAAACAACTATCGGTTATCTCAAAGGCCAAACCGGCCTGGAAAAGGTCGTCTTTTGTCTCTTCGGCAACGTTAGTTACAAGGTCTTCGCAAAACAGCTTAAGCAGGAAATCGCAGACTTGTCCTTGGGTGGAGCAAAGGAATGAGGGCTGTGCTGCTAAACAAACATTCGCCCATTGAAGAAAAACCTTTAGAGCTTGTCGATTTGCCAATTCCTGTCCCGAACGACAACCAAATCCTCGTTAAGGTCTCGGTTTGCGGCTTATGTCATACCGACCTCGATGAAATTGAGGGCAGACTAAAGCCAACCAAACTTCCCATAGTGTTAGGTCACCAGGTAGTCGGAACGGTGGCGAATAAGGGAAAAGCTGTAACCAAATTCAAAACCGATGAACGTGTCGGTATCACCTGGCTTTATTCGGTCTGTGGCAAATGCGATTTTTGTCAAGTGGGCAATGAGAATCTCTGTAATCATGCAAAATGGACCGGCAAAGACGCAGACGGCGGCTATGCAGAATATATGGTTATTTCCGAGGACTTTGCTTACTACCTCCCTGAAGGATTTTCCGACTCCCAGGCGGCCCCGCTTTTATGCGCCGGCGTAATTGGTTATCGTGCCGTAACTCTGTCCGAAATCACCGACGGCCAAATCATCGGCCTGTTTGGCTTCGGTGCTTCAGCCCACATCGTTATTCAGATAATCAGGTACAAATTCCCGAACAGTCCTGTTTTTGTATTCACCAGAAGCGCCGAACACAGACAATTAGCCGAAAGTCTTGGCGCCGCCTGGACAGGCTCACCTGTAGAGAAACCGCCCGCGAAGATAAAACGGGCAATTGATTTCACGCCCGTTGGCCAGTCCATATCCAACGCCCTGCTGGTTATGGAAAAAGCCGGCAGACTAATTATAAATGCTATTCGCAAAACCACACCTGTTCCACAGCTCGATTATGCCAAACACCTTTGGCACGAAAAGGAAATAAAAAGTGTGGCCAATG
>JAUWBX010000085.1 GCA_030609625.1 Phycisphaerae bacterium | reverse complement strand
AGTAAGTTTATCATCTATCGACTTATGGTTGCTCGCTCGAAAATACTGTGGGGAGAGAATGTGCATCGCTTCTACCAGATCACAGGGGCTATTGTCATTGTCTTCGGAACATTGGTGGCGCTTGGGTACATCTAACCGTTGAAGAATGATGCAATTGGACCGGCGCTTCTTGCGGAATTCAGCGCAAAAGCGTTCGAGAGCGATGCAATCAAAAAGATGAGGGTTGATTGACTGCAATCAATTCATTAAACTTCCCACAGGAGTATATCATTACTATGGTTAAGCCTCATTATGGGAACAGCAGAAAAAAGGTTAGGAACTGCCATTATTTCTCACTTTTTGGCTGATATAATATTGCATGTAATTCTACCATCGTTATATTAATTGCAGATAAGGATATCTGAAATATCTCAAAGGACAAGAAGCGATGGTTGGTGTTATTTCCAGACCAAATACACAGGAGAAGCTGGAGATTCTCAGCGCCGATGCACAATATGATTTGGCATGTGCGTGCAGTACGAGTAAGGACCAAAGTCGAAAGCGAGGCGGCGAGGGCAAATGGATATATCCGGTAACACTTCCAAATGGAGGGAAAAGTGTCCTATTTAAGACGCTGATTTCTAATGTGTGCACGAATGACTGCAAGTATTGTCCGCTCAGAGAGCAAATGGACGTCCGCCGATGCACCCTTAGTCCGGCCGAGACTGCGAAAGTATTTCTGGATTACTATAACCAGCGAAAAGTTTTTGGGCTGTTTTTAAGTTCGGGCGTTTTAGGCTCGGCTGATGCGACAATGGACAAACTCAACGGCGTCGCAAGATTACTGCGAAAAAAGCACGGTTTTAGAGGGTACATTCATTTAAAGATTATTCCAGGGGCGAGCGATGCAGCTATAGAAGAGGCGGTTTCATTGTCCAGCGCAGTCTCACTGAATATCGAGACGCCGGGCGAAAAGAGACTGGCGAAACTATCGAAGAAGAAAAGATATATTCAGGACATTATTGAGCCAATCAAACTCATCAGCAGATTGACCGGACGCGGTTCGAGATACCAAAGGGTCAAGCAGACAACGCAGTTTATCGTGGGGGCCGCCGGGGAACCGGATGCGGAAATCGTGAAGTATATGTACGGCCTGTATGAACGGCTGAAAATGCACAGAGTATATTTCAGCGCTTATCAAAAGGGACTGGGTGACGAGTCTATAGCCGGTGAACAGGCCGGCCGGGAAAAACCGACGGATATTCTTATGCGGGAACATCGGCTGTATCAGGTGGATTTCCTGCTTCGCAAGTACGGCTTCAAGGAATCAGACATTGTTTTCGAGAAGAATGAAAATTTGTCTTTAACTATCGACCCTAAAGAAGCGTGGGCGCTGAGACATCCTGAGGCGTTTCCTATGAATATAAATCGAGCATCGAGGTTTGCGCTTTTGCGGGTGCCGGGGCTTGGGCCGGTAACGGTCAAGCATATTTTAGAACAGCGGCAATCCGGAAGAATAAAGCATATCGAAGACGTAGGGAAAGTAGGCGTCAGGCTGAAAAAAGCGAAACAATTCCTGACTTTTTGAGACCTGTTTTCGGAGGAGAGTTCGGCTTTCAATTCACATTGCATATCTGATATCCTTTGCTGGTGCTCAGGATGACAATCCAACAACGAGACTCCAGGCTAAGTATTTGTGAAAATTTGTTGCAATTTCTGGTAATGTCGGTTAGCATCCAGCATCTATTGAAGCAAGGCAGTTAGCAATAGCTCTGTTGGAGTAATGATTCGTCAACTTCGAGCAATAGGTGCAGGATGCATGAGCCGGGCGAAAATAGCGATAAAGGTGGTAAAACGAGCGTCAGCAAGGTCGTAGAGGATTTTGTCGCCGGCCTAAGCGATGAACACCGTATGCTGGTCATTCTCAAAGCTCAATTGTACGATGGGACATGGGAGCCGATGCTTGATGACCTAAAAAACCGCTTGGCGGGTAAGCCGTATATATTTAAGCTGGTAAATCGAATAAAAGACGATGTCGAGCGCATCGGCCAGATGCATAAATTTGAAAAGGAACATAATGTCGATTTGGCTGACTATGTCGAACTACCGTAAAAGTATAGAATCGGATACTCGATGCTGGATGCTGGATGCTCGTAGAAGAGTAAAATCGAGTATCGAGAATCGAGTATCGAGTATCGAGAATTGTGAGGGTTTATGAAAATGGAAAGAATGTCGAAAAGCAAAACAGATTCCAGACCAAGGTCTTGTGTCTTTTGTCTTGGGTCTTGGGTCATGTGTCTTTTGGTCTTGTCTGTTGCGCAGAACAACTTTGCAGCAGAAGATAGCTCACAACGGCTTGTTTCACCGAAGCTGCTCGAACACGCCAATTTAAAAATATTGTGGGAAAACAAGCTGCCGATTAAAAAGGCGGAAAGTTTAGAGCAATTGCTTATTCTCGGCAACCGCGTCTATGCGATTTCGGACCGGAATTATACCGTTTCCCTGAACAGGGAAAACGGAAATATGATATTCGGCAGGATTGTTACACCGGATGGCTTGCCGGTTGCGGGGTTGAAGCTTTATGACGATGGGCTTATATCGATAGCCGGCACTAAACTGATTGAGATTGACCCGGAATCGGGAGCTCAGCTAAAGGCCGTAGATGTGGGCTTTAGTATAGTCTGTTCTGCCGCCCGCAATAGTTCGTATTTTTACCTGAGCGGAATTGACAGACGTTTGCATATATTGCGCGCCGAAGATAAAGTCCAGATTTTTGAGGTTGCCGCTGAGAATGAGTCGATGATTACTTCTATTATCGCTGATGAGAGTTCTGTCATCTTTGCCACCGCGGCGGGCAACGTGATAAGCATTATGCCGAACAAACCCAGGCGGCTGTGGCAATTTGATGCGGCAGGTGGTATTGCCGGGCCCATCACCAAAGATGGAATATCGCTGTTTTTTGCCAGTAAGGACACGAACGTTTACAGAGTTGATATCGTTGGTTTACCTTTGAGAAAGCAGCTTGCCTGGAAGTATCAGACGGCCGGAATACTTGATAAGGCCCCTCGTGTTACACGAGGTATCGTCTATCAGCATGTCCCAGGGAAAGGCGTAACGGCGATAGACAAAGGAGACGGCACGCCGTTGTGGTCGGTGCCGGGAGGTGTTGATTTGTTAGCCGAGGCAAAGGACAAGGCCTACGTAATTACAAAGAACAGGACGCTGGTAGTAATGGACAACGTCAGTGCAAAGAGACTATATTCGGTTAATTTTGCACAGGTTTCAAGATACGCAGCCAATATAACGGATTCAAAAATCTATATCGCTGATGAGCAAGGCCGGATTGCCTGTCTGCAGCCGGTTGAATAGGTTGGTTATTAGTGATTACCATTTACCATTTAATAATAGCGTTATGCAAAATTAGCAACAGAAAGGATTTCAAATGGACGTGAAAATCAAGACGGCATTGATAAGTGTTTCTGACAAAAACGGCGTGGTCGATTTTGCTAAGAAGCTCAGCAAGCTGGGAGTTAAGATAATCAGCACCGGCGGAACAGCTAAAAAACTCAGCAAAGCAGGTCTGGGCGTTGTTGGTATCGAGTCGGTTACGGGCTTTCCGGAAATGATGGACGGCAGGGTGAAAACGCTTCATCCGAAGATACACGGCGCACTGCTGGGACTTCGCAATAAGAACGAACATAAAGCGGCAATGAAAAAACATAATATCGAGCCGATTGATTTGGTTTGTGTAAATCTGTATCCGTTTGAACAGACGATTGCCAAACCTGATTGCACTTTGGCCGAGGCGATTGAAAATATTGATATTGGCGGGCCGAGTATGCTTCGCTCGGCTGCAAAGAATCATAAGTTCGTAACGGTCGTAACACAACCCGACCAGTACGATAAGGTCATCGAAGAGATGGAGAAAAACAACGGCGCTGTGAGCGAGGAGATGCGGAGTGAATGTGCACGGATTGCGTTTAGCTTGACGGCTTCGTATGATGCAATGATAGCAAAGTATCTTAACACCAGGGCAAATGTGGAGTATCCAGAGAAGGTCTCAATTGCGCTGAACAAAGCAGCGTCTCTGCGCTACGGCGAAAATCCTCATCAAAGCGCAGCGTTCTATAAGCTGCCGCCGAGCGGTGAAACTTCAATCAGCGGCGGCACCTTGTTGGAGAGCGGCATAGGCATCAGCTTTAATAATCTTTTGGACACTAATGCGGCGTTTGAACTGGTTAAGGAATTTGCCGAGCCGGCTGCGGTTGTTGTCAAGCACCTTAACCCGTGCGGTTGTGCCATCGACGAGGATATCTGCGTGGCGTATCGCAAGGCTTATGAAGGCGATGTGGTCAGTGCGTTCGGAAGTATTATCGCCTTGAACAGGAAAGTGGACGTTGAATTGGCCCAAACTATTATGGAATCTTACAGCCGATTCGGCAAGGCATTAGGGGCCGGAGGGTTCTTTGCAGAGGTAATTATCGCGCCGGAGTTTGATAAGGATGCGGTTGATATAATCAGAACGCTCAAGGCCTGGGGCAGCAGGGTCCGACTCATGGAAACAGGGCCGATTGACAAAGCTAAGATTGACTGTGGCGAGTTTGACATTCGCTGCGTAATCGGCGGGCTGCTCTTACAGAAACGGGATTTGGTTGGCTGGGAGCCGGATGTGTTGACATACCCGACAAAGGCCAGGCCGACTAACAATCAGCTTGAGGATTTGAAGGTCGCCTGGCTTGTCGCCAAGCATACCAAGAGCAATACAATCGTGCTGGTCAAAAATAAGAGGGTTTGGGGCGTAGGGGCCGGTCAAATGAATCGCGTTGAGTCCGGTCTGATTGCTTTTAAGCACGCCGGCGACGAGTCGAACGGTTGTGCCATGGCCTCGGATGCGTTCTTCCCGTTCCCGGACAACATTGAAAACGCCGCCAAGGCAGGTGTAACTGCAATAGTTCAGCCGGGCGGCTCGAAAAAAGATGATGAGGTAATCGTCACAGCGGACAACTACGGCATCGCGATGGTCTTTACCGGCAAAAGACATTTTAAACACTAACACTCTATGACAGTTGATTTTGTGAGTTGTCATTCCCGCGAAAGCGGGAATCCAGTTTGTTAATTGGCTGAATTCCGCATCAAACGGGAACAACCTCTATCAACAAATTAAAATGTCGTAAGGTACTAAAAGGATATTTGAAAAAGCCTCAAAAAGGGATATTGAATGAAAGTCCAGATTGACCCGCACACTTTGGAGCGAGCAGAGGAACGTGGTGCAGACGAAAATGAAATTAAAGATGTAATTGATACAGGTTTTGCAATTCCTGCCAAATATGGGCGAACGGCTAAGGCGAAAGTCTTTGAATTTAAGAAAAAGCGACATGGCAAATATTACGAACAGAGAAGAGTGGAAGTGGTTTACACAATCGAAAAGAACGCTGTAATAACTATTACAGTTTATGTATTTTATGGGAAATGGGAAGGACAAAGATGAACATTTTGTACAATGACAAAACTGACCTTCTATATATCCGGTTAGATGACAAAAAACAGGAGATTATAAACAGGAAAGTCTCCGAAGACATTGTACTTGATATAGGTGAAGACGACAAAATCGTTGGCATTGAAATTCTTGACGCATCCAAACGTGTGAGTCTGGAAAAACTTATGCCCGTTAACTATGAAACGTCAAAAACGACAAAATAATTTTTGTTGAGCAGAGACAACAACCGCGATGTTGCAAAGGTCTTTACCGGCAAAAGACATTTTAAACATTAGTCGTTAGCGAATATGGCGAACAGCATCTGGTGGGAAACCGTATTCTATAAACATTAGGTTTAGGGAGGTTTTTAGCCATGAAGCGTATAAAAAAATCGCTCATTTTGACTATTGCGACGAGTACTGTCCTTTTTACCTGTCCAGCCTGCGCTGTTCCGGAAACAACTACGGCACAAGCGGAAGCTAAGTTGCAGCAGGTATCGCTTTTCAAGAACGGGGTGGGATTTTTCATCTTGGAGGTTGCCATTCCCGAGAAGAAGAACTCGTTTAGTATCATTCCGTCTGCCGCACCCTCACATGGCAGTTTTTGGGTCTCGTATCCGCCGGAAGTTGAGCTGGAGAGCCTGATCGCCAGGCAGGTGGAACTAACAGAACAGGTAGAAGCAATAACGATTGCTGAACTGCTTAAAGCCAATATCGGCCGTAGGGTGAAACTAACTTACTCGGATAAGGAAGTGGTGGGTGTGATAAGGTATTTTGCCGAGGATAGACAAGAGCCCAAACCCAACCCTTATGCGCCTGGAGGGGTTGAGGCAACAATGCCAACTTACAGGGGCATGGATTCTTTCCGGTCGCGTTTGATGATAATAGAGACCGATGCCGGAGAGATAGGTGTTAATCCACAGAATTTTTGGAAGATTGAGTTTCTCGATGGTAAAGCAAAAAAGGCTCTCACCAGTAAAAGCAAATCCACTCAACTTGAGGTGCAGATGGGCGCACCTGCAGTTGGTAAAAAGCTGACAATAAGTTACCTGGCCAAGGGCATTACCTGGGCACCCAGTTATATGGTGGATATAACAGAAAGCGATGAGGCGCGGATATCAGCGAAAGCTGAGGTGATAAACGAGGTCTGTGACCTGAATGATGTTACAGTACAACTGATAACAGGATTCCCACATCTTCAGTTCGCGGATATCGTTAGTCCATTGGCCTTGAAGGAAAATCTGGCCCGGTTTCTGCAGTCGCTGGTCAAGGGTGAAAGTGAGCGGGGCAGGGCAGGCCGAGCAGCAGTAGTTACCCAGCAGCGCGCCGATTTTTATGGAGGCCGAGATATGACGGCTGCGATGCCGGCGTATGGTGCAGCGGAGCTTGGAAAGGTGGCAGAAGATTTGTTTTTTTATCCTGTTGAGAACGTGGAACTGAAGAAAGGAGAGGTTTGTTACCTGCCATTGTTCACAGAATCCGTGCCGTACAAGCATATTTATCAGTGGGAGATACCCGATTATGTCAATGAAGATGGGCGTTATTATGAACCGCGCAGAGGCGAAAGGCGTGAAACGATTGAGCAGGTCTGGCATTGCCTGAGACTGGAAAACACTACAAAAGTTCCCTGGACAACCGCCCCGGCTGAAACAGTCAAGCAAGGTCTTATACTGGGACAAGACACGTTAAACTATACTCCGGTCGCAGGTGAAACAACGCTCCGCATTACGCAGGCGGTAAACGTTAGGGCTGAGCAAATAGAACTTGAAACTGACAGAAAACGAGATGCAGCCCGGTTATACGGCTATAGTTACGATTTAGTCACAGTGGAAGGTAAACTTTCGGTGACTAACTTTCAACAAAAAGCGATTACTCTGGAGATAACCAAAACTCTCTCGGGTGAGGTT
>JAUWBX010000390.1 GCA_030609625.1 Phycisphaerae bacterium | reverse complement strand
GCTATTTCCCGGACCTCTTCTTCGGTGGGCGCTTGAACACGGATTTGAGTGACTACATTGCAATCGGTAACGTCGGCACCGATAATCGTGACAGAACCAAAGCTGGTTTGGGCAACGACAGTTGAGCCGGGCCCAAGAGGGGCCTGCCGCTGAACCGTCCTTTCATATTTGGCTTTGCCCCAATCACCTATTTGGATATCGCAGCCGGTAACAATCAACAATGAGCAAAGGCAAAAGCCAAGAGTTAGGACTGTGCTATATCTTTTCTTCATTTTTTGTCCTTTCAATTTGCTCAGTTATTATTTTATTCTTATTGAGCCGTCGTGCGTTCTCAGATAGACTTTACCAACGCAAAAGAGCTGGCCCGGGTGTATTGCTTCTGTGAGTTTCCTCTTGTTTGCCTTTGCGACTACCGTTAAGGGAAGGTCTGTTCTTACAGAAGCATTATGCGTCCAGGCTGGTTTCAGATAGCGGTTTGTTTCCATTTTTCGTTTTCCTTAATTGTTGAATTCCTTCCTTTTAGTTTTTTGTCGTCTTTTGTAAATTGGTCGCTGATTCTGTTCAGCAGGTTTCAAAAAAATATATGTTTTTTCTCTGTTTTTGGCGTTATTATCATTTTTCATGAATAGTCGCTGTTTTTATGAAATAGGTTCCAAAAATCTGAAACTTGTTAAGTCCCGGCTGCGACTAATATAAGAAGAAAGGGATATTTTTGGTAGATAAGGCATGGGAACAGCAACAAAAAGATAACTGGTTACGACTGCTTCGCAGCGGTGACCACGGGGCGTTTGCCCAGTTCATTGATAAGTACAAAGAAACGGTTTTTTTATGCTGCCGAAAGTTAGGGCTGAGAGAAGATGAGGCCGAGGACGTGGCGAGCGAGACGTTCCTGGCGGCATACAAAGGATTAAGCCGATATAGAGGCCAGGCTGAATTGAGCACCTGGCTGTGGAGCATAGCGTACCGTCAGGCGGTAAGTTACCTGCGCAAGAATCGAAGGCGGTGGCAGCTCGAAGCCGGACAGGATGAATCCCGACAGGTCGGGAGCGGTAAAGAGCAGGAACCGGCAGCGGCAATACAGGGCAAAGAGACAGAAAAAATCGTTTGGGAGGCAGTCGAACGGCTGCCGAGACTCTGGGCTATGGCAGTTATATTGTACTATCGGGAAGAAAAGAGTATAATTGATATTGCAAAGATAATGCAGGCGAAGGAAAATACCATTAAGACATATTTGTTCAGAGCACGCCAGAGATTGAAAAAGGCGTTGGCCCCGGCCTTTGGAGACGATATTGATGTTGGCGGATAGATTAAACACAAATGATAAATTTGATAAAATGTTAGGGCGAGCTTTGCGCTCGTCTTCGCCAGGCGTGCCGGCTGATTTTACCGAGACTATGTTAAGGCGGATTAGGCAAGCCGAAGAGCAGAAGATTTTAGCCCGTGTGGTTCTGCAGGAAAGACTCGCTCTGGCGGGATGTATTGTGTTCGGTGCTGCCGCTATTGTTGCGGTGGCAGCCTTTCCGGGCGCTATTGCAGCGGTTTTTCAAAATATTGCCGGAAGTTTCACCGAGCGCGGGGGTGCCTTAGTGGATAGAATCCCGCAGACTATAGAAACTGTTCAGGGTCAGTGGCAGCTCTATACGGTCCTTGCGGCTATGGCAGGGTTTGCCGTTTACAGTCTTGCCGATTTGTTGGCGGGCGATAGATTAAGGACAGCGTAAAGCACCCAGACACAGAAGAGACCTCCACAGACTGGGCTCGTCTCGGCGCTCGTTTCGGCGAAGGCCGTAGCGGGGCGTGAAAACGATGGTTGTTCCAATATCAGAGATTAACGCCGGGCCGAACAAGATTTGGCTACCGTCACTTCGTGTTTCCACTTAAAGCCTACCTACTCAGAGTTTTACAGCTAAATACTCATTTTTAGGGGAAAATTCACATAATTTCGCTGATTTCTTGAGGAATCTTCAGGTTTTTCTTGACGGGAAGGTGCCTAATCTGGTACAAATAGGGTAGGTAAAGCTTGTGGAGCTTGGTTTACAGGGAGGCAAAGTTTCTACAGTCTTTTTAAGTAAGAGTCTTGTGCTCGCACCTGTGGTAGCATGAGTACAGGTGCTTTGCAATGAGAGCTTTACATTTCAATTAACATCTTATATTTGGGTTTGTGAAGGAAGGAGGTAGTATCAAGTCGTAAAAAATTGTCCTGGGCAGATATAAAACAAGAAGACAGATGTCAGAAGTCAGATGTCAGATTTTTCTGTTTTCTGTGCTCTGTCTTCTGTCCCGCCATAGGCGGGTAAACTTCTGCTTTGGTGTGTAGCCAAGGCACAGTTGTTTATTTTAACTTTTTTGAAGGAGGACTATTATGTCTCAAAAATTGCTTTATTTAATTTCTTTTGTTCTGGTACTGGCTCTGGTCAGTACAAATGTGGCGCTTGGCCAGGTAGTGTGGGAGGGCAGAATCAGTAGTGCTGATGATGATATGGAGCAATATGCGGCGAGCGGCGCCATGGATCCCGGCAGTTCGGACCTGGAGATAACCGAAGAGGGCAGCCCCGGCAGCAACCAGTTTATCGGCTTGCGCTTCAACGGCGTTGTCGTCCCGCAAGGGGCCATCATCACCAATGCCTATGTCCAGTTCCACGTTGATGAGACTGACATTCCGGGTGACAACCGGCCTGGTACAAAGTTCCTCCGGGGCGAAGCCGTTGACAATGCCGCGCCCATTTCAACTACGGCCCCTTTTAACCTCTCGTCCCGGCCGACAACGTCCGCGGAGGCGAGCTGGGACTGGCCGTTTTGGACCACGGCGGACGAAGAAGGTCCGGACCAGCGGACCTCGGACATCTCCGCCGTTATCCAGGAGATCACGGACCGGCCGGGCTGGTCCCCGGGCAACTCGCTGGTGCTCATCATCACCGGCAGCGGCGAGAACACGGCCGAGGCTTTCGAGGGGGAGGCGGATGCGGCGGCGCTACTGCATATAGAATACACGCTTGGAAAGGCTGCGAGACCCAGCCCGGCTGATGGAGCGATAGATGTGTCACGAGATGTGGTCCTTAGCTGGAGGCCGGGAGTTTTCGCCGCGCCAATCAATGGGCACAAAGTTTACTTTAGTGAGAACTTCAACGACGTCAACGACGGCATTGGCGCTATCACCCAGAGTGCCGACAGCTATGCTCTGCCCCAACGCCTTGATTTTGGCACGACTTACTACTGGCGCGTCGATGAGGTCAATAACGTCAACCCCGACAGTCCGTGGATAGGCAATGTCTGGAGTTTTACGACCGAGCTGCTCGCTTATCCTGTCGAGAACATAACCGCCACAGCTTCCAGCACGAGCCAGGAAGGTATGGACCCTGAAAATACCATCAACGGCTCAGGACTGGATGCTAACGACCTGCACTCGATGGAAGCGACGGATATGTGGCTTAGCAGCGATGAACCGAACGGGGCCTGGATCGAATATGAGCTCGACAAGGTTCACAAACTGCATGAGATGTGGGTATGGAACTCTAATCAAGTGATGGAGCCAATG
>JAUWBX010000314.1 GCA_030609625.1 Phycisphaerae bacterium | reverse complement strand
GTTGGCGATGTCCGATAGTTTCAAATCAACACTGAAGCTGGTTCTCGCCCATTCGCTAATGCACTTAAGTGGGTAGTCCTTACTGAGTATCGTGCTGCAATTTGTTGCGATAGTCGAGTCAATCATTTCCTCGATGAGGTTTTTAAGTCCTTTTCCAGTCAGGATTTCGCGTCTGCGCGAGTAAAAGATTTTCCGCTGGTAGTCCATCACCTCGTCGTATTCGAGCAGACTCTTGCGCACCTCGAAGTTTCGCTCTTCAACTTTCTTTTGTGCCTTCTCGATGCCCTTGCTTATCCTCTTGTGGTAAATGGGCTGTCCCTCTTCCCAGCCTATCCAGGAAAGTGCCTTGACAGTCCACTCAGGTGCAAAGACCCGCATCAGGTCATCGTCGAAACTCAGGAAGAACTGGGTGGAGCCGGCGTCACCTTGTCTGCCGGTTCGTCCCCGAAGCTGATTATCGATTCTTCTGGCCTCGTGCCGTTCGGTTCCGAGCACGTGCAGTCCCCCGATTTCAGCTACGCCCGGGCCGAGTACGATATCCGTGCCCCTGCCGGCCATATTGGTTGCGATTGTTATATTGCCACGCATTTTGCCGTCCCGGCTTTTGTGCTGCTGCCCGGCTTTGGTAACAATGCTTGCTTCTCTTTCGTGGTACTTGGCATTGAGCACTTCGTGTTCGATGCCGAATCTTTTCGTAAGAGTCGCCGAAAGCAATTCGTTTTTTTCTACGCTGACTGTGCCCACAAGGATAGGTCTGCCGGAAACGCTAATCTCATTTATCTCTTCAACTATCGCGTCATACTTTTCACGTATCGATTGATATATTGCGTCATCCTGGTCGTCTCTGATGCAGGGTTCGTTGGTGGGTATTACGACGACATCGAGTTTGTAGATGTTCATAAACTCTTCAGATTCGGTGGCGGCCGTGCCGGTCATTCCCGCTATCTGGTCGTAGAGTTTGAAGAAGTTCTGGAGTGTGATTGTGGCCAGTGTTTGAGTCTCTTCCTTCACGGTAACAGCCTCTTTTGCTTCGACCGCCTGATGAAGCCCATCGGACCACTGCCGGCCGTGCATCAACCGGCCGGTAAATTCGTCAACAATAATTACCTTACCATCCATAACGACATAGTCTTTTTCTCGCTCGAAGGTAACGTGGCCACGCAGGCTCTGCTCCAGAAGATGCGGCCATTCCATATTTGAGCCGGTGAAAAATGAACCTACACCGGCTATCTCCTGAGCTGCTCCTACTCCTTCATGTGTTAGGTGCACCGCTTTTCTGTCGTATTCGACTTCGTAATATTGTGTGGCCTCTGTCAGCTTAAACTGGGCGGTTTCGAGTTCGGCCTGGTTTTTCTCGATTGCCTTCTGGGCTTTTTCTATTCGCTCCTTGTCCTTACCTTTTTTTGCGTCTGAAAGCTCGCCCTGACCACTGGCTATGGCCCGCTCGGAAGAATCAATTTGTCTCTTGGTGCGGTCGTAGCTGCTCTGGAGACTGAGCAGCTTTCTTGCCACCTGGTCTGCTTTTTTATATCTGGTAACATCATCAACAGCCGGGCCGGATATAATCAGAGGCGTCCTCGCTTCGTCAACCAGAATCGAATCGACTTCGTCAATTATGGCATATTGCAGAGACCCCTGTACCATTTGCTCGAGTGACGTTTTCATATTATCGCGAAGATAATCGAAGCCGAATTCGTTATTTGTGCCGTAATTGATGTCGCAGGCATATTGGTTTTTACGCTCGTCGCCCGCTGTGTCCATATCCGCCTGAATCGCACCGACGGTCATACCCAGGGCCTTATAGACCGGCCCCATCCATTCCGCATCGCGCTTGGCTAAGTAATCGTTGACTGTAACTATGTGAATCCTTCTTCCGGTCAGATGAACGAGGTATGCCGCCAATGTTGCTACTAACGTTTTGCCTTCACCGGTAGCCATCTCGGCGATTTTGCCCTCATAGAGGACGTTGCCCCCGATAAGCTGAACATCGAAATGGCGCATCTTGACATTTCGCCTTGCCGCTTCGCGAACAACTGCGAAGGCCTCGGGCAGAATGTCCTCCGGCCTGGTTCCGGCTTGTATAGCTGCCTTGAACTCGGCAGTCTTTGCCTTTAAGGCCTCGTCGTCGAGAGTTTTTGTTTGCTCTTCAAATTCGCCCGCCTCCAGGGCAATTACCGAATAGGCCTTTATCAGCCGCTCATTACGAGAACCAAAAACTTTTATGAGAATTTTGTTTATCTTCTCAAACATCAATTTAAAGTGTAAAGTGCCTAAAGTGTAAAGTGCCTAAAGTTGTAGAGTGCTTTTTAACTTTAGCTTACTTTTAGAAATTATTTGTTCGCTGCAGATGTAAAAATACCAAGTAATTCACCGCATTCTTCATATTCCCACTTAACTTTTTCCCAGGATAACCAATTTAGCTTTACAATTACTTCCAGCCAGTATTGTGTTTCACTGGTTTCACTTTCACAAATCTTAATCTTGTTTCTTAAATCGGCTTTGCTTCTGGCTCGATTTGCTTCTCGATAATTTGCACCGATGGAGGTTCCGGACTTTGTCATCTGAGTCCTTATTACCCTTGCTTCGGGGGTATTTGGCAAAGTTCTCGATAAACGGATTATGCGCACACCGAACTCTCCTGTTCGTTTTTCAAGCTCCTTAGCGAATTCTTTATTATCCATAACTTTAGCTCACTTTAGTTCACTTTAGCTCACTTTTTATTATTTCACTCGCGTTACATACTCGCCCGTACGGGTATCGACACGGATAGTCTCACCGAGTTTAATAAAAGGCGGTACCTGTACGACCAAACCGGTTTCGAGCGTAGCGGGCTTATTTTGATTTGTCGCCGTGGCGCCCTTAATCTCAGGCGGAGTATCGATAATTTTCAAATCCACCGCATTGGGCAGAGTAACTATAACGGGCTTACCCTGATACATACTGACCTGTAGCTGAGTGTTCGGCTTAAGATACTTCGGCCCATCACCGAATGCATCATCATCGAGACTAATCTGGTCGTAGGTTGTAGTGTCCATCAGCACATGTTCGCTTCCGGATGAATAAAGATATTCGTACGTTCCCTTGTCCAGATACGCCTCTTCAACGTTTTCATCCGAACGCAAACGGACATTTTGAATTGAGCCGTCGGCCAGACTTTTGATCTTTGTTTGATAGACCGCACCGCCTTTGCCCAATTTGACGTGCTGATAATCAACAATTGCATATAGTTTGCCGTCTATCTTAACGGTCTGGCCTTTTCTCATCTCAGACGCTCTCATTTTTTACTCCTATACTTCGAATAACTCGCGAGGTAGTTTTGACTGCCGGATTATCGACTGAAGCGTGCCAATCCGTATGGTCGGGTGAATAGGCACGGGAACGGTTATCGTTGACGACTCGGTCTTCTTCTGCATTACAACATGACTTCCGCGCTGCCGGACATTTACAAAACCGTGCTGCTCAAGAAGCTTACACATTTGTTTGCCTGAGAATACCCGTAGCTTACCCAATTGCCACCTCCAGACGAGTAATAAAGATTTCATCATGAAGCCGTTCTTGTATCTCAGTTTCTGATGCAGTTTCAAAAAACAATTCTATCGCTTCGATCAGGTTTTTCCTTGCCTCTTCCACAGAATCGCCCTGACTTGCAATGTCAAGTTCCGGGCAAAGGGCGGTATATCCGTCACCTTCGTGTTCGATAATTGCGGTAAAAACATGCTGTTTTTTCATTTACGTTCCTTTCTTTGATTGTTGTGGTTGCTAATATTACATATTCGGCAGATTATTTTACTTCTGTTATGCTTTATATTCACGAGATAAGTATTGCAAAGCTGCCACAGAATGTCAACAAAGGAAAAATGCAATGTTTGTCCCGACGATTGTGGGACTTATTAAACGCCCAAATTGTTGCGCTTATGCAGCTTGCCGAATCCCAGACACTTGTGCCCTAATAATCAATCATCATTAAACACTTAGGACTGGTAAAGAAATTAGGTTTCGTTTTTGGCTCCAGCGAGGACAAGGCTGGCAAGGAAGCAAAGCGCAGGCCTACTGGTTGGTAGTCCGAGTTTTGCTGACACCGCCAGCCGAAGCCGCAGCCGGCCAAAAATGGAAGATAATTTATTTACAAGTCCTTATGGCAGGTTTTCGAGGTCGGCCA
>JAUWBX010000470.1 GCA_030609625.1 Phycisphaerae bacterium | reverse complement strand
GAACGTTGTCGAATGGGTCAAAAAGACGTGTTTGTTTCGGGTTGACAATCGCTTTGCATAATATCTCCAAGTCTTTGATATATAATAGGTTGTATTTTATACGACCTGGCTTGCTTGTCAACCCAAAAATGATTTAACTCCAAAAAATACAACAACTTATAGCGTTTCTTTGACGGTGACTACTTTTGACGCAAGCGTCAATACTCAGCTAGGCCAACAATATGGTCGGCGCTAATATCTACCATTAAACCTGCTAATTGTCTTGATATTCGTGATTCTGCTGCTCTCTTTGGATCCCAATAACGTGGCAATATCCACCGTCTACCCGTAATATAATATAGACCACTTGGATCCACATAATTCAACGGATTATTCCTGCAATAGGCATACCAGTTGATGCCGTTGCCATAGCCGACCGGGTCGGTCTGCAGGAACCGGCCGATGTAGGGATTGGTATGGTTGGGGTCTTCGGCCGCCACCTGGCCATAGACGCTGTACTCGTAGCTCTGGCAGCTATCGCCATCCGAATCACTTAAGGCCACAACAGAACCCAGACCATCGAAGTGATAGTAATAGACCGCGTTACTATCGGCCACGTCTATCATACAGACGGGTCAGAAAGACCCAAAAATGTCAATCAGCTCACTTGTGAAAGAGTGATAGTAACCTGTTAACTCACAGATATTAACTACCTACTCAATATGAGATACGAAATGTGAAATGCGAAATAAATTACGGGGCAAGGAAAAAGTCGGTCTCGCAGGAGGGAACTTCGCAGCCCTGATATATGTCGGTGTCCTGCAGTGTGTATATATCGTCCTTTGAGATGCCGATAAAACGGGTTTTTAGAAACTCAACGCTGCCGTCACCAAACAAAATGTTTTGTCCGCGGCGATTGTGATTGTTGCTGTTAAGAGTTAACGACTCTCTGCTTAAATGCAGTTGAAATTCTCCAGAGAAATCTTCCGGCAGTTGTTCAAATATCGGATTCCTGTCTGCCATTAAGACTTTTCGGCACAGCAGCTTGTCGTTTCCGGTTCTATGGCATCTTATCTGGAAGCTGTAGGTTACATATATTCTGCTGGGAAAATCTTTTAATCTTTTGATTTGTGAGTCGGTAAGTTTCAAGGGTTTTTCGCCCTTATAACCTGGACAGACAAAGTTACTTAGGTCAACGTAACCCTCTTTCACCAAAAGGAATATATGGCGGGTATTGGAGTGATTCTCTTTGCCCTGGTTACCCACCCACCACCACGGTGCTCCTGCTATAGTTGCAACAGCAGGCGTTTGACCATCATAGTCGGAAATGTAATTGCTTAAAGCCTGAAAGACGCCACCTATTTGCATTTGGCAGTGCTGCTGCCGATACTTTTGGCGAACGACGCCCAGCACGGGAACCAGCACTCCTAAGATAAACATAAACACCGCAGCCGCCGCTGCTATTCTACCCAGGTTCCACCATAACTGACTCTTAGTGACAACCTTTCGCGTTTGCTCGCCGGCAAGCAACTGCTGGAGTTGACGCTGACTTGAATCTGCAAGCTTATTAACTCGCCAAATGGTGTGCTCGACGAGTTCATCCGGACAGGGTTCAGGCTCTAAGCTATCGAGTGGTGTTAGAGCAGCTTTGAGCTTGGAGTGAATTTCGGCAGCTTCTTTGTTGGATGAGATTAACGCCTCTGCTTCGGCAGTTTCTTTCTGCGATGTCAAGCCTATACAATAATCAAATAATAACTGTTTCTGCTCGTTGTTCAGCGGACTCATTAAGTTTTCCTGCTCCCAATTGAGGCTTTCCACTCTTTTGCAAAACGACCAACCGCCGTATGCAGCCTGCTTTTCACAGTTCCGATAGGTATACTCAAAATCTCGGCCATTTGTTTGTAAGAAAATCCGTGAAAATAAGCTAAAACCAATATTTCTCGGAGGTTTTCCGGCATATCCCTTATAATTCGCCTAACATGCATGGCTGTTTCGTCCTTTTGGACTTTCTCGTAAGGCATTGTGCTATCAGAAGTAATAGAATTCAGGATATCATCAAATGACAAATCCTCCGAATCCCCCATAGTGCCGATGGGAATGGCGTTTTTTCGCTGCCATTTGCGAAGGGCATCCTTTGCTTTATTGGCGGCTATAGTGAACAACCAGGGACGTAAAGGTCGCTTTTTATCGAAGCTATCCCTGCTGGTAAATAATTGTAAAAAGGTTTCCTGAAAAACGTCTTCGACAATTTCCCGGCGATTTAAAAACAGCCGTAAAAACGCATAAAGGCCGTTCTTGTAACGGTTTACGATTTCACGAAATGCGGCCTCCTCGCCCTCTGTATATCGGGTGAGAAGCTCACCATCAGTCAGTTTTTCCAAACCAGGATTCATAATTTCAACATTCGAAGAATCACTAAAACAATACTATTATAAGCGATTAAGTACTAAATTAAAATCCTAATCACAAGCATTTTACATCTATCGATGGGCAAAACTTTGCCTGTTCGACCAGAAAACAGACTTAGCGGATGTCAATATAGGGAATTCTACTTGACGAAAAGGTAGCTAATTTGGTATAAATAGAATTGGTGAGGCTTGTGGCCGTGCAGAGCATGCCCTGAATTAGCCGTAGCCCTGAATTAGTCGAAGGAGATGTTATCTGTGGATTCCGGTTATCGGGCTTGCTGATTTGTTGAATCTTTTCAATATGAGGGTGTGTATTATGC